>WFWZ01000152.1 GCA_015490875.1 Planctomycetaceae bacterium | reverse complement strand
CTTCGGCAGCATCACTTCGACGCCGCACTCGTGCTCTATCCCAAGACACGCAATGTCTTGGCCACGTGGCGAGCCGGCATCCCGCATCGAGTGACGTGGGCCGGCAAACTCGCCAGTCGTCTCCTGGGGACCGCCCCCGTGCATGTCCACCGGTCTCGTCCTCCCATCCACGAGACGGCTTTCGGGATGAAGTTCGTCGAGCGGCTCGCCGGCGATGTCCCTCCCACGCCGCCAGCTCCCCTCCCCGACTTCCCTCTGGCCGTGCGTCAATCGGTGGCTGGCCGCCTGGCGGCATGGCGTGCGGACGCTCGGCCCTGCTGGATCGTCCATCCGGGCAACCGCGGGAGTGCCTTCAACTGGCCGCCCTATCGCTACGCTGAGCTGGTCCGCGAACTCGACCGATTCACGACGGTCCTCGTTTCCGGCACGCGGTCGGAAGAGTCGTTGGTGAAGGAAGTCCGACGCATGGCCGGAGATCGGGGTGTACCGGTCGTCGGATGGGGGTTGCTCGAGTTCGCTCACCTGGTGGCTCAAGTCGACGGAATCGTCGTCTCCAGCACCGGGCCGATGCACCTGGCCGGCTGGCTCGGAACGCGTTCCGTCGCCCTCTTCAGCCACCATCCCGTGCACAGTCCACTCAAGTGGGCGCCTCTCGGCGACCGCCACACGATCATCCAACCGGCTCTCGCGGGCGGCACCCGACACGTACTTTCCGAAAAACCGGAACAGATGGAGCAGATCGACGTGGAAGCCGTTTTGCGAGCCGTCCTTCGGCAGGTACGGCGCGAGGCCGACGAGGCGGCCTAGGAGGAGAAGCTCAAGCGAGGCCGACGGGACTCGAACCCGCAACCACTGGATCGACAGTCCAGTACTCTAACCAATTGAGCTACGGCCCCACCCTGCCGGCGGAATACGCCGGTAGAGTTTGCATGTTTTCAAGAGCGTGCAACAAAACTCGCCGACATCGTTCCCATCTTCGGGAGTGTTGCATGCGGCCGGAAGTCTTGTGACAGCCTCTTATGTATCGCCGACTCAGCGGCGAAGAGTTTAACATTATAGCCCCGCCGATTCCGGCTGCAACCCCGCGTAGAGCCAATACAACATCACGTACACGACGACACCAGTCACCGAGACGTAAAGCCAGATGGGATAGGTGACTTTGGCCCAGCGGCGATGGCGGTCCCTCCGGTCGGTCCACCCCAGCCAGGCCGTGTAGCAGGCCAGGAAGGGCACGAGAGCCGCGAGCACGACATGCGTGGCCAGGATGGTCCAATAAAACCAGCGAACGGTCGCCGGCGCGGACCTCGGAAAGGGCCGGCTCCCCGAGATGGCATGGTGCCCGAGGTAGACGGCCAGGAACGCCACCGACAGCCCCAGCGCGCTCAGCATGGCTCGGCGGTGCCCCGACTCGTCGCCTCGTCGGATCCGCCACAACCCGACCAGCAGACAGACGAGCGCCCCGACATTGAGCGCGGCGTCGACATGGGGCAACCACGACGCCAGCGATGATGCAGACACGGCAACTCCCTAGGAGAATCAAGCAGAAGGCGAATTGTCGGGCGGCGAGGTCTCACGAAGGAGCTTGTTGATCTTCTTCTTGAGAGACTCCAGTTCCCGAGGATCCTGCCAGTCGAAACGCCCTCGGAGGTTGCCCCATTTGTCGATCAGCATGAGCCGGTTGCTGTGGGTTTGCGGCGCGACGAAGAGGTGGAACGCGTCGGCCCCGATCTGTCGAATATGGGTCATGTCCCCGGTCAGAAAGAACCACTCATCGGGCTTCGCTTGCAATTTGGATGCGTACTCCTGAAGCGCCTCGGGAGTATCATTCTCCGGATCGCATGTGATGCTGACGAACTTGACGCCTCGAGGAGCAAACTCCTCGACCAAAGCAGCGACTGTTTGGTTCTGTTTGGTGCAAGTCGTCGGGCAACTCGCGAAGAAGAAGCTGGCGACCCAAACTTTCCCCTTCAATTGCGATGCCGAAAACGGCTGCCCCATGCGGTTGGTCAACGTGAAATCGTCGATATGCGTTCCCACTTTGGGTGCCGAAGTTCGGCCGCGGCGCATCACCACCACGCCACATAGAGCGAGACCGATGACCACTAGCAGCAGTGGAAAGAACTTTTTCATTGGAGATCTCCTTGAATGCGAATCCGCGTGGCTCGAGCGGAGAGTGTGAGCATGGCGAGGGCGAATCCGACGGTGACGATCCAACATGTCAGGAGGGAGGGGAGTTGCAGCGAGGCGGCTATGTCGGGACCGGCCAAGAGTTGACGGACCCCGGCCACGGCATAGGTGAGCGGGTTGATGCGCATGATGCCGTAGAGAACCCACTGAGCCCATCCGGCGTCTCCCGAGAGCACTGGCACGGGAAAGAAGGCCCCCGATAAAAGCCACATCGGCATCAAGAGGACACTCATGACGGCGTGGAATCCCTGAGTCGAATCCATCCGCCAGGCCAGCACGAAACCGAGTCCTGTCAAACCGATGGCCGAGGCCAACAGCATGGCCAGGACGTGCACGAGTGCCCCCGGTGAGGAGATACCTTCCACAACTGCAGCCAAAATCAGGAACAGTGCTGCCTGAGCCAGAGCGATGAGTGAGCCACCTGCTACTTTCCCGATCACCATCGCCCAGGAGGGAATAGGAGCGACCAGCACCGACTGCAAGAACCCTTCGCGACGGTCTTCGATGATCGAGATCGTTGCAAAGATTGCGGTGAACAACACGATCAGCGCCAGCGTGCCGGGGATGTAGTATTCGCGGAAAGACTGGCCGGCGGTGCCTCCGGCCTGAGAAAGTCGAAAGCTCTGGTCGAGTCCTGCTCCGAACAAGAGCCAAAACATGACAGGCTGCCCGATGGCTCCGATCACCCGGTTGCGTTGGCGAAAGAACCGAACCAACTCGCGGTGGCCGAGCGCATAGGCGGCTTGCCAAGGTCGAGGCTCGACGGCGTCTGCAGAGGAGTGGCGTTGGCTAACCGCTCGCTCGTGCATCACGACGACGCCTCCACTTCCAGTTCCATGAACCGATGCCCCGTCTTGTCGATAAAGACGTCTTCGAGCGTCGGCTTGCCCACTTGAATCGACTTTAGTCTCTCCCCGGCAACTTCGACAATCCGGGGAACCCACTGGTGGGCCTCGGGCAACTCGAGCCTCACCGAGTGATCGAAGCGTTGAGGCTCAAGGTGAAGCTCGCGGCGCAAAGCCTCGATAACCGCCTCGGGCTGGTCCGTTTCGATCGTCAACGTATCGCCGCCGACCGTCGCCTTGAGCTCTTCCGGGGCTCCCACGGCCACGATACGGCCTCGGTCCAAAATGGCGATGCGATCGGCCCGTTCGGCCTCCTCGAGCAAATGTGTCGTCAAGACGATCGTCACGCCCAGTTCGTCTCGGAGGAACAAGAGGTACTGCCACAAGTCGGCTCGAGCTCCCGGGTCGAGCCCGGTGCTCGGTTCGTCTAACAGGAGCAACTCGGGCTGGTGCAACATGCCCTTGGCGAGTTCCACGCGACGGCGCAGCCCTCCCGAAAGTTGCTCGACCCGCTGCCGCCGCCGGTCTGCCAACTTGAGTTGCTCGAGGAGTCGTTCTTTCCGATTTTCGAGCAACTTCCCGTGGAGCCCATAGAGAGCGGCCTGATAGTCGAGGTTTTCTTCGACCGTCAGCTTCTTATCGAGACTTGGAGCCTGAAAGACGACCCCCAGCCGGCGGCGCACTTCGGCAACCTCGGTCGGCAAGGTGAATCCCAAGAGGGCAATGCGACCGCGCTGCACTGGGAGCAGCGTGGAGAGAAGACGGAACAACGTTGTCTTGCCGCCGCCATTGGGGCCGAGGAAGATGAAGATTTCGTGGCGGGCGATTTCCAGCGAGACGCCGTCAAGGGCGACGTGATCTCCGTAGGCGAAGCGGAGATCGTCGAGCTGGATAGCGGGAGATGGGTCGGACATCGCGTTGAGTGCAAGGCGAGGCGGGGCCGAGGCCGCATCGTGCGACGCCGAGCCGCGCCCTCAATGTTCGTCAGGTGTTTCGTGAGGTTCCTCGTCAGCACCGTGGCCAGCTTGGTGATGCTGAATTTGAGCCGGTTCCGAGGCATGACGCCAGCGCTCCAGGTTGTATTTTTCCGTCCGCCGGCCGACGTCGGGAACCAGCATCAAGACCAGGAACACACTCATCAAGGAAGCGGGAATCGTCAGCACGTACTTCCAGTTGGCTTCCCAAAGCAGGTGCATGAAAAAGAGCATCACCAGCAGAGCTTTGGCACATGAGACGGCCAACATGGCGGCTCGAGCCACTACCGGAGAAGTCTCGTAGACTGACGAGTTCGCCAAGAAGAACGATATGGCGGTCAAGACGACGAGCGCCCCGAAGACTGCCAGGTACTTGGCATTACCGCCATGCTCTTCGTGGCCGTGAGCATCGGAGGCCACATCCGTGGAGACATCATGAGCGTTCATGATAGCGGGGTTTTCCTGGTCAAGGAGTCATCCGTTTTGACTGGAGACGCCCTCATCCTGCGTGCTAAAACAGGTACAGCAGCGGGAAGAGGAAGATCCAGACCAAATCGACGAAGTGCCAATACAGACCGATGTTCTCGACGACATTCGCGCGGGACCGGTTCAGTGGACCGGTCAGCAACACGATGACGAACACCAACAACCCGACCGCGACATGCATGGCATGGAATCCGGTCAGCAGGAAATAGGTGCTCGCCCACATATTACCGCTGGGAATGTGAATCGGCAGTTTCAGCCACGGGAAGTGTTCGTTCAAGCCGCCGTGAACTTTCACATGAGGTCCCGAATCGTCGACCTCCACCAGGGACTTCAGAGAAGGAACCGGGCTGTCGGAACCTCCCTCGATGAGCTGCCGGCGTCCCTCAGCCGCTTTGTGCTGGACCTGCAGGCCCTGAAGCTCGGTGCTGGCTTTCTTCATCGCAGCCGTTGCCTCGGTTTGTTGCTTCGTGGCCGCCGCGAGTTCCTCTTCGAGTTTCGTGATAGCGGTTTTCTGTTCGTCCGAGGGATTATCTCCCGCCTTTTTCTTGGCCTCCTCGATTTGCTCTTGGAGAGCCTCGACGCGAGCCCCCGCTTCTTCGGCTTCCTTCTTCTGCTTCTCGATTTCGCTCTGCAACTTGGCCATAGGAGCCGCCAACTTCTGCAGCTCCTCCTTCACCACGCGCAAGTCTTCCTCCAAGTAGGACGTAGCAGCGGCGTTGCGTGCCAGAGGGTAGATGTAAAAGGCGAACATATCGAACTGCGCGAACCGCCATGCCGCATCGTCACTTTGGGCGATCTGCCTTTCGGTCCACGCCACGTAGTGCGTCAACAAGTGGTCCACCACATCAAGTCGTTGCCGGAGCACCTCCGCCTTCTGTTTCGCCGGTTTTGCGGCCAACTCCTTCTCAATGGACGCTCGATGATCTTGCAATCGCTGGCGCACCGCCTGGAGGTAGTACATGTCGGCTTTGTCGTAGACCAAGCTGTGAGGCCGTTTGGGGTAGATGCCGTGGTCGAATTTCGACTTGTACTCGAACGCCTTGATTCCCAGAAAGAGCGTGCCTAGCGCCAGGGTCAGGAAGAGGAACATGCGAGCCAAGCCGCTCTTATTCTGCTTGGCTGCTTCTAACGCCAACACGATCGTGACACTCGAGCAAATCAGCACGAACGTATTGATGGCTCCGACCGTCTCAATGACGTGGACGTCGTGCGGGCCGGGCCACGTACCGGCCGGCGCTCCGAAGCGCAGGACGATGTAGGCGCCGATGAGCGCCGCGAAGAACATGATTTCGGTCGAGAGGAAAAGCCAGAGGCAGACTTTGCCGTTGGGGATCGGCAAAGCCGGTTGGTACTCGAGCCGAATATGCCCGTGATGTTCGTGTTCGTGCGCAGCAGTTGCCATCGGTTACTCAGATCCAGGGTATCCAAATGAGGAACATCAACAATACTGGGAGATAAACGAGCGAGCAGCGCAGGAGGGCTCGAGCCGCACGGTCGGAACTCGAATGGAAAAACCATCCGGCACATCCCAGTTGCACGACGCCCAAGAGGAGCGCGGCCGCTGCATACCACTGACCGCCAGTTGGGGGCGCTCCCAGCGCCAGCAAGAGACTGATGGGAATCAGCCAGGCTGCCGCCAAGACCGCCTGCAAACCGGCTTGCCGACCGCTCGGGTCCACTACACTCATCATCTTCAATCCGGCCGCCGCGTACTGCCTGCGGTAGATCCAGGCGATCGCCATGAAGTGCGGGAATTGCCAAAGAAAGACGACAAGGAAAAGCGCCAAAGGTCGAAGCTCGGCCCAAGGGCGAGCCGCGGGTACGACGGCGGTCCACCCGATCCACACCGGTAATGCTCCCGAGACGGCTCCCACCAGTGTGTTCAGAGGCGAGCGGGCCTTCAGCGGCGTGTAGGCTGCCACATAGATGACCCAACTCAGAGCGCTCCAAACCATCGGCTGCCACCCGGCGAAGGTGCCGAGATAGACAAAGCCGAGCGCAGCGGCGACGATTCCCACGACCGACGCACTTCGGCGACTCAACCGGCCGCTGGGAATGGGACGTTCCGACGTCCGCATCATCTGCGCGTCGGTCCGATATTCGATCACCTGATTCAGAGCGCTGGCACTGCCGGCCACGAGCAACGTACCGACAACGGCATGGATCACCGCCCACGGATCTCCAACGCCCCACGCTGCGACGAGTCCCGAAAGGGCGACGACTACGAGGACCAGCAGCGCAATGCGCGGCCGAGCCAATTCGACGCACGCAGACGCTCGCTGCACCCAGGACTGGGAGACAGGCCGAGCCGGGGAAACTGCCACGACACTCATGCCGGCACCCCCCTTCTCGCCCACACGCTGTCAGTTTCCTCGTGCATACTCGCCAGTGCAAGCCACGTGGCACGTCCGATGCGCAAAGACGCCATCAGACTCACGCCCAAGAGCAATGATCCCATCGCAACGTGCCCCGTCGTGACGAGCGACTGCCCCAGACTTTCCGCCGTCACAAGAAAGCCCTCGGTTCCCGTCCACCGCTGCATCCAAAGCGGATACCCGAACTGCACGACCCACGTGGCCGTTCCCAGGAGCAACTGCACGACCAGCAAAAGCGGCAACAATACGGCCGGCCGTCGTTCATAGGCCGTCGCGACCATTCCGTTTCTCACCAAACTAAAAGGAAGGACGCAAGCGAACGCGGTGATGGCAGCCGCCAACAACAAATGGAACCAGACAAAGGCCTGAAACGACTGGGGCGTGGCCCAAGGCGCGAGGTGACGCACGTGGGCGCCGAGCACGATTTGGGCGTAAATCAGGAGTGTCGTCACAGCCGTCAAAAGTGCCGGTTGGACCGACCTCGCCTGCCTGTTCGAGGAACCGCTCTTGGCGAGCCCCACTGCACGCCACCGAGGCGACAATACAGCGCAAAGTGAGACGGCTACGGCGAAGAAGAGGGGAGCCGTGCAGCCGTGAATGCGAGCCAGCAAGTAGTCGTCGAGCAGGACACGAGCGCCACCGAGGACTCCCTGGAGGATCACCAGAAAGACAGCGGCCAGGGCGAGTGTCCGCGCCGAGCGACGGGGATCGCTGTGCCAGACAAGCCCGGCGACCACTAGCGTGAGCAACCCCACGGTCGCACCGAGCAGCCGGTGGCCGTGCTCCACGAACAGATCGAACGGTCCGCTCCACCACGTCGACCAAGGATACAAGAACAAGTTGTAGCCGTACGTCGACGGCCAATCGGGAACCGCCATCCCAGCCTGGTACGTCGTCACCAGTCCGCCGACGAAGATGAGCGGAAAGGTGGCGCAGACGAGGACGCGAGCGGCCAGGTAGGCCAAGCCGCCAGGTTCGCGTTTCAAATTGCCGGGAGATGATTTCATTTCGAGTTCATGTTGCCGCACGTGACTTGACCGCGTCGATCAGTGGTCACCCTCATCCGAGGATGCCTCGCGGTCTTCCGGAGGCGGCTGCGTTTGTGGATAGTAGTCGTCGTCCGTTTCCGGCGAGCCGTACTCGTAGGGACCCCGGTAGACCACCGGCTGGAAATCAAAGTTGCCGTGGCCAGGCGGGCTGGGAGCCATCCACTCCAACGAGTTGGCGTGCCACGGATTGCGCCCGACACGGGGCCCGTAAAACATGCTGTAGAAGAAGTTGATGGCGAAGATGATCTGCGACGTTACCATGCCGATGGCCGAAATTGTCATGAACTGGTTGATCGGCTGAAGTTGCGCGAAGGTGAGATAGTGGTAGGGATCGGCCAACCGCCGGGGGAAGCCGACAGCACCGAGGACGTGCATCGTGAAAAAGGTTCCATTGAGGAAGATGAACGTGAGGAAGAAGTGGACCTTACCCCACGAGTCGTTCATCATCCTCCCAAACATCTTGGGGAACCAGAAATAGATGGCTCCAAAGACACCCATCGCCGTCCCTCCGAAGAGGACGTAATGGAAGTGAGCGACAATGTAGTAGGTGTCGTGGATCATCTGGTCGACCGGGGTCGCCGCCATGAAGATACCCGAGAGTCCCCCGATGACGAACATCGAGACGAATGCGATCGAGAAGAGCATCGGAGTCGTGTAGTGGATCTTGCCGCCCCAGAGCGTTCCCAGCCAATTGAACGTCTTCACCGCACTGGGTAGAGCGATCATCATCGTCGAGACCATGAAGGTCATACCGAGCGCCGGGTTCATCCCCGAGACGAACATGTGATGGCCCCAGACGATGAAGCCCAGTCCCGCGATGCCCGACATCGAATAGACCATCGGTTTGTAACCGAAGATCGGCTTGCGAGCGAAACACGAGATCATATCCGAGACCATTCCCATGGCCGGAAGAATCATGATGTAGACGGCCGGATGCGAGTAGAACCAGAAGAGGTGCTGCCACAAAAGAGGCTGACCACCGCCGCTGGTCGGTGCTGCGTTGTTGGCCGTGGCCATCTCAGGCAGGAAAAAGCCCGTGCCGATCGTTCGGTCCAGCAGCAGCATGAAGCCGGCTGCCGTGAGGACCGGGAGGGCAAACGCTTGTAAGATGGCGGTGATGAACATGCCCCAGATCGTTAGCGGCAGACGGAACATGGTCATACCGGGGGCGCGCATCTGGATGATCGTCGTGAGATAGTTGACCGAGCCCATCATCGATGAGACGCCGACGAAGGTGATTCCGAGCAGCCAAAGGGTCTGGGCCATGCCGCTGCTGGGAGCCGCTTCGGGGATCGCCGAGAGCGGCGCGTACGATGTCCAGCCGGCTGCCGCTCCGTTGCCCGGCGCGAAGAAACTGAGTCCAATGCAGATGAACGCCGGCCACATGAACCAGTAGCTCAGCATGTTGAGCGTCGGGAAGGCCATATCGTCGGCACCGATCATCAGCGGTATGAGAAAGTTCCCAAACGCCCCGGCCAGAATCGGGATGATGACGAAGAAAATCATCACCGTGGCATGCATCGTGAAGAGCATCGTGTAGAACTCTGGGGAGATCTGCCCTCCTTGCGCGGAAAAGAGCATCCGACCGATGATCGGCATGTTCGACCAGGGCCACGCGAGTTGCCAACGGATGCCCAATGCCAGGAGGCCGCCCACGAGGAACCAAAGCAAGGTGGAAAACAGGAACTGGATCCCGATCACCTTGTGGTCTCGAGAGAAAACGTACGTGGAAAGAAATTCCCCAACACCCATGGAGGGCTTGGCGTGACCGACTGCCACCGGCGCCGTGGTCCCGAGAGGAATATCGCTCATTCTTCTGCCTCTTTCGGACGAACCGTTGTCGTCTCTTGTTCCAGGAACGTGTCCACCAGCCACTGCTTGTACTGGGCGGGCGTGTCAACGACGAGTCGCCCACGCATCTTGTAGTGGCCCCACCCGCAAAGCTCGGCACAGACGATATCGTACGTGCCGGTCTTGATCGGTTTGAACCAGATGAACTGCCTCATGCCTGGCACGACATCCTGTTTGATGCGCAGGTTCGGCAGGAAGAAACTGTGCAAGACATCTTCGGCTTCAATCTGTAGCACGACTTCCTCGCCGACCGGAACGTGCAGCTCATTGACCGTGTAGATGTCGTCGGGCGTCTGCAGCACTCCGTCCTCGCCCGGATACTGGATGCGCCATTCGAACTGGCGCCCCGTCACCAGTGCCATGGGGGGCTTGGGAATATCATCGCTCGTTCCGATCACGCCATCTGGTCCCGGGAGTGTGGGGCGGCGCATCTTCGAGTTGGCCCACGCGTCCATCTGGAAAATGGCGATGAACAAAAGCGTGCCGGCCGGCAGGATCGACCAGACGACCTCGAGCACGTGGTTGCCGTGCGTGTACTTGACCGCTTCATCGTTCTTCGCCGCGTCGTACTTCCACATGAAGGCGAATAGAACCAGGCCGGTAGCGATGAAAATCGCTCCCGTCAGTCCCAAAATCAGATAAAACAGACTGTCGACAATGTGTCCGTTATACGCGCTGATGTCCTCGGGTAGCCAATGTCCGGCCAACATGCCGGTCTGGTAGACCATCGGCGCGACCATGACCGCTGTGCCAAGGACCGGCACCATCAAGAACAACAGACTCCAAAAGCGACCCACGGTCGTCTCTCCTTGTGCGGTTACAGGCGTTCGCGGGGAACTGAAGGTTTATGTTGTCGTGGCAGGGCGATCGCATCGAATGGCAGACTGCGCACGTACGCGATCAAGTGCCAGATCTGGTCGTTGGTTAATTCCTGCGAGGCTGCCGGCATGGGCGTTCCCGGGATGCCGTTCTTGATGCGCCAGAAGAGGTCGACCGGCCGGCGACCTCCCCGATAGACCCCTTTCCGCAGATTCCTCGGGAGGATATGTCGAGGTTCCAAGGCGCCTAGCGCGAGGAACTCCTTGAGTGCATCGGGGTTGCCCGGCTGCAGTTCCTTGGTCCATTCGTCGTAGTCGTTCGTCTGGCCGT
The DNA here is from genome assembly GCA_015490875.1 of Planctomycetaceae bacterium. Lineage (GTDB taxonomy): Bacteria > Planctomycetota > Planctomycetia > Pirellulales > Pirellulaceae > S141-3. The sequence continues at coordinate 41,938 of WFWZ01000152.1, read as the reverse complement.
CCCCCAACGCCAAATCGCCGTGGCACTTGGAGCAACTGGCTAAAGATGTGAAAAAGAGCCGCTTCCCCTCGGCGATCGATTCGGGTGTGTTCCAGTTCTCCGGAGGAGGAGGGACCTCGGTCATCTGGGAGTCGGCTTCGAGCCAGGGGGAGACTGTGTCAGCGGCGATCGCCAGCACCACATCGAGTTGTTCTTGGTAAAGATCGGGATCCTTCTCTTTCAAGGTGAGATCGATCAGCCGTTGACCCGGATCGAGATTCTCGGAAATCTCATAGATCAACGCACGCTCGATCTGACCTCGGATCGCCAGATACGTGACATACTGCACGAGCGCCTCCCGTTCATCCTCGGTCAACACCTTAAACGAAGGCATGGCGGTCCCGGCAATCCCCTCGCGCAAGATGCGGTGCAAGTCATCCTTCGTCGGCGGCAACGTCGTGGGAGTACTCTTGAACTTGAACAAGCCGCGGCGGTAGTCGCGCGGATAGGGGTTGAGGAAGGGAGCGGTCGGGCCAAGCCCATCCCCGGTGATGCCATGACAGTGGACACAGTGCTGGCGATAAAGCCCATGCTCGGTGCCACTCTCGTCGCTTCCCACCGGTCCGGCGGCACGCTGGAGTTGATCGAGCTGCAGTAGAGGGCTCCAGTCGATGTCCGGCAATGCGGGGAGCCGGGGTTCATCGGGCGTTCCCATGAGAGCTGCCAGGATATCGGCGACATCCTCTAGCTGAACACGCACTTCCGGTTTCGAGAGATCTTCGTTGCTTTCGACCAGCCTGCTGCGCGCGTAAACGAGATTGGGCTGGAACTGAGCTTTCGGAGCGTCGCAGCCGGCAAACACAGCCAAGCCCAACAGAGCGAGACTCCCAAGGTAGCTGCCAAGAGTCTTCCGATCCACTTGCCTGTTCATCGTCACTGATCACTGCGGGGCTGAAAAGGAGGATGGTGGAAACATGCCGAACGCGCGGGTGGGGGTGCTCTCGGATGGTCGGGTCTCAATCAAACAACGCATCGGTGAAAACGAATTCCCAAGAGGTCTCCTGGTCGGGTTCCAACTTCACTTTCTTGATCCGCCCTTTGCTGAGTTTGATGGTTTGGCCATTGAGCGTCACCGATCCGCTGACAAAGCCGATTCGCTCCTGCCAGACGCGGAACTCCAGCTCCACGCCGGCCGGCACATAGTCGATCCGAAACCCGCCATTCTCATCGGTCACGGCAAAGAAGGGATTGTCCCGAGGCAGGATGTAGGCACTCATCCACGGGTGAATATTACAGGCGACCGAAACGGGAACGTTCGACTCACCACCCGGTTTCCAAGTTGCTTTGCCTCCGTTGGCGGGAACCGTGACGTTCGTCGAGGCCACTTTTGTGGTCGGAGGATCAATCTTGACGTTGTGCCCGACGGGATCGCTGTTGATGATCTCCAGCGTCTGTGTCGAACGCATGGCGTAGACGTGCGCGAGGAACCGGCACGCTTTCTGATCGAACGCCTTGTCGCCCGTCAAAAGTGCCTCGCGCTGCGCCAAATACGATTCGTGCTCCCACTTGGGATCGCCGCTGGGGATTTTTGAGGAGACGAAAATGAGGACGTTTTTCAGCCCACGATTTTCGGAATTCACCACGAATTCCTGACTCAAGACCGGTCGGCCACCCGGACGGCAGACCTCCACGTCCTTGTCGACTCGCAACTGCTTGGGCGCGGGCACCGTTCCCTCGAAGCGGATACGACCTACCAACGTGGCAAAGCCGGTCGGTTCGGCAACTTCTTCCTCGCCGCCTTCCTCTTCTCCGGCGCCAGCAGCGCGCCTCAGAGCCGACCGAATGGCGTCAGCGCGATCGAGGTCGACTTGGATCTTCGGCCCCGCACCCGGACCGCATCCCGCCACCGCCAAGATGGCTGCTCCCAAGACGCAGCAGCCGCTACCCACTAGTGCACGAATTCGCATGACCGACGACTATCATCCTGCTTCGAAGAAGGAATAAGAGGGAGAGCCGACTCAAGGCGGGCTTCGCCGACGGTGACGCCGGCGAAGCCACCTGGCGGTCGTCACCGGCGAAACTCGATCCCGGCCGAGCCTCGCCGTCCGAAGGGTTACTTGAAGACATCGGGATCCACCAGGATCTCTCCCAAATCGACCGTCTCACCGTCTTTAATATCCACTTCGATCCGACCACGGCGCAGCCGAGTCTTCTTGCCTTTGTATTTCACCTTGTCGACGTAACCCGACTTCTCCTGCCAGAAGACCAACGTCAGTTTTCCTGTAGGAAGGTTCTTGATTTCGAACTCTCCGTCCTTGTTGCTCACGGCCACATACGGATGATCCTTGATGACGAGGTAGCCCTTCATCCAGGGATGGATCGAGCAGGAGACGGGGACTGGACTGACTTCCGCTTTCTTGAACGACTGCTTCGACTGTCCCTTGGCCGGAATCGTGTAGTTGGTCGCTGGGTTGGAGAACGTGTCGATCTTCGTGTTATGTCCGATCGTATCGCTGTTCTTGATGACGAGCTCCTGGCCCGTGCGGACGAACGCGATGTGCGGATCGAACCGGCAGTGGTTGTTGTCCAGTTCCACTGATCCGGACGCCTTCTTCAGATCCGGGTGTACATTCACCTTCTTGCCTCGGCGGACATAGAGCATCACCACGACATTGGCGATTCCCTTGTTGTCCGGGTTGACGACGAGTCGCTCGTCGACGAGCGAGAACTTGCCGCAGTATTCCTTATCCTTGGTGATCGACAGGGCCCCCGGGGTGGGAGGCGTGCCGTCGTAGAGGAACTTGCCCTTCACGTTCCCCCAGCCAGCGCCATGGGCCAGTGGTGCGGCCGCCAAAAGAGCGACTGCAAGCAGGACACAGAAAAATCGACGCATGGGAAAATCTCCTTTATGAGGGTTCAAGCGGCGTGCGTTGCCGAGCTCCTACGAGGCATCTTAAGGTGAAGGTCCGTTTTCCGCCATCGGGTTGGAGGCGCTCGCGCCGCCCCCGTTGGTGCCTCCCGCAGCGCCCTCTGGCGGCGATCCCCCCTGCCCCGCCGGCTTGGCCTTCTTGAGATTCGCTTCGACCAGCGGTGTGATGGGAGCCCGGCGAGCCAGATAGACATCGAAGTTCATCAGCAAATCAACGAGCGCATCCAACTGCTCGAACGCATTCCCGTGGTACAGATCCTGCGGAACTTTGGTTCCCAAAAGCGGATCTTGAAAATCGAGTTTGTCGATCGGCGGTACCATGCCCGTGTAGGGCAAGATGCTTGTCGGCTTGCCCACCCAACGGCGCACGTAGTCGGCGCGCAGCCGATGCTGGACTTCGGCCAAATTGGGAGCGAGACCTCGAGGGCTGCCGGCAATCAGGTAGTCGCCGATCCGATGGCACTTCTGGCAGTAGTTCGGATCGATGACGATTTTCATCGCGTCCTCCAGATGCCGCCGTCGCAACTCCTCGGGACTGGCGTCTGACGCGACTCCCAGCTTCTGGAGTTTACGGGCATACTCGGCTTCGCGCTTCGCCAGATGCTCGGCCCGCTTTTCCTTCGGGAATTCGTACGGGTAATCCTCGTTGTCCACAGCCGCGAAGTAGTCCGCGAGCGCCGCAGCCTCTTGCGACGACATGTTGAATCGCGGCATGGCGAATTCAACGGCCGGTCGAATTCGTTTGGGAGCCAAGAGAAACTGATGGAGCCACGGAGTCTGGATCTTCTCGCCCTCACCAACCAGAGGCGGCGGCAGCCAGCCCCATGCTTCGGCGCCCTTGGCGTTGGGATTGAATTCTTTTTCCCGAGCCACCACGCGTTGCAGCAGATATCGCGTCAGCGCCCCACCCCACGCACTATAACGCCGCTCGATCAACGCATTTTGAATCGACAACGCATTGGCACTGACCTGATAGGGGAACCCGTTGAGAACGGCAGGCCGGAAGAGCTGCACTTGGAACTCCGCCGTCAACGGGTCATAGGCCGCGTCGTCTTCCAGCGGTCCGAGCTCTCCTTCGAAAAGCCCGCTGACGACCGGACGCCCGTCCTCATCCAATTTCGGGAGGACGTGAATCGTTGAGTGCATCAGATTCCGACGATCGACCTCAGCCCCCTTCTTGAGCTCCTCGCTCGTGAATGGATGCAGCACGAATGGAAAGATCGGCTCTAGCGTTTGCTCCTCGAACGTTCCTGGCGGATACGCCAGTTCCCACCGCTCCACATTGAACATATGGCAGCCAGTGCAGTTGTATTTCTCAATCAACCGCTTTCCTTCGAGAATCGCTGCCTGGCGAGGATTCGGGCGATAAACATACTTCGTGCGCGGCGGATCGGCGACGAGTCCCAGGACGAACGTCATAATCGCCTCGCGTTCTTCAACGCTGAACGAGAACTGCGGCATCCGAAGCCATTCGTTGTACCGCTTGTTTTCCGCGACGTGATAGTCGTACCCGCGAGGCTCCGTCAGCTTCTGGAACAAGAACCCGATCCGACTGTGCGACTTGAGCTGGTGGAGGAAGAACTCCGGAGGCAACTCGATTGGGCCCTCGACACCGTGCCCTTCCCCTTCCTCCACGTCTCCAGACTCGCTTTCCTTCGCGTGCCCATGTCCATGACCCTGCTCGAGATACTCCAAAATATGCTCGAACGCCAACTTACTCGTCTCCTTGACGCCCCAATCGGCCAATCCCGTTCCGATCGGCTTGGCATCCTCGAATCCAGGGATATCGTGGCATCCGAAGCAGCCATACTTGGAAAGGGCCTTGCGACCGATATAGAGAAGCTTCTTTTGTTTCAAAACGGCCGCGAAATCCTCAGTACTGCTCTTTTCCGAATCGCCGATCACCAGTTCCTGTTCTGCGCCTTTCAGGCTGCTCCGAAGCGATTCGGGAATTCCCTCCTTCAAGTACTGCTCCGCTTTGGTCCAGTGGAATCGTTCCTTCAGGTTTTCCAAGGCGAGCCGATCGAGGGCCTCGTCGTCAAAGCCGTACGCCACCGCTTCATTCTTCTCGCGTTTACTACTGAGCAGATACGCGACGACATCGGCGGCCGGGTCGGTCACCATTGTCACCTTCCCATCAGCATCGCGATGCGTTACCGGGGAGAAGTCGAACTGAGGCATGAAGGTGCGCACGTGGTAGCGCATCGGTTCCTTGACCCAGGAGTAGAGCCAGCGGCGCCCTTTCGGGGTATCGAGCTTATCTCCCAGATACGACAGGTCGGGACCTTGAATGATTTCCCCGTCTTCCCGGTAAGGCGCCATGTCCGCGAAGTCGACATGTGTATGGCACGCCAGGCACCGCTCGAAGACGACTTTGCCTCGCTCGATTTGAGCCGCCTTCTCCTCCTCCGACTTCACAGGGGTAATCCCAGCAGGTGGATCAAGGTAATCGAAATCTTGCGAATACCGCAGAAGGTACTCCACGATCCCTGCCACCTCGACTTTTCCGAGAGCCGTTCCCAATTCCCGATGCGCCTTGTCGAGGTGCGCATAATTTCCGAAGAAACGGGGCATCTTTGTCGACGGGCGGAACCGCTTGGGATTGAGGATCCAGTCGAAGAGGAAGTCGCGGTCGAGTTTACGAGCGACATAGCGGAGTGCCGGACCGGCTCGACGCAGCGTCCCCGGCGTCTCCACGTCTCGCAAAAGCGATGCGATCTTGTTATGGACCTCGCTCGAGAAACGAGGTTGCTTCGCGTCCTGACTTGGCGACTCGGCGCTACCAGATTCCGAAGCGGAACCGCTCTTCCCTTGGGAAGCCTCCTGGGCCAACGCCGCATCCTGATCGATCATCTCCAGAACGCGATGCCGAATCTCGTCGTTTTCCGGATGTTGGATGAGTTCCTCGACCCAGGCTTTCTCATCGTCGGTCAACTTGTCGTAACCGGTTCCCTCTGCGCCGCGGAACTGTTGGGCCGCCGCGTAGAAGTTGGGCTCCAGTCGCAGGTCGGGGCCTTGCCGCTGATCCGGTCCCTTGAACCCGTTGATCTCATGGCAGCCATAGCAGCCGTACTTTCTGACGAGGTGATAGCCTCGCATCAGTTTGGGAGCCGGCGGGTCGGGGAAGCGCTCGCTCGGTTCCAGTTCCACCAGATTATGATGGCATTTCACGCAGCCGCTTTCGATGAAGCGCTTGGGCATCATCGGATAGATCCAATGCTCGTTGTCGAACCACCCCAAACGCCGCCGCCAGTCTTCTTCCTGTTCCACCGAGTCGGGCGTGTGGGATGCCCATTTGAACTCGGTCGCACTCCCCTGCCCCAAGTGACAAATCGTGCAAGCGAAGTCGGCCTTCTTGTGCGGGCTGAGTGATCCAAGGAAGAGGTCCAACCGGGGATGCGTGGCGTACGGGTGCTCGAGTCCCCGTCGCACGCGCACTCGGAGAGTCTCTCCTTGCCGTGCCGCATCCATGAGCCGCTGAATCGCCCAGGTCCGGTTCTTGACCGGGTCGCCGTTGATCTCCAGCAGGACATCGCCGACTTTCAATCCGGGGACGACGCGAGGCGGTCGAAGGTCGACGCCGAACGCGACCTGAGACGATACATACTCGAGAAAATCGGTGGCCGCTTCCCCCTCCGCGGAAAGACCGACGAAAGCATCGGGCCCCACCTCGCGCGACCGGATGACAATCGTTTCGTCCTGCAGCTCGACGACGGCGCCGACCTCGGCCGCTTTCTCGCGCAGGATTTCGACAGCCTCCTCGATTTCCGTCTCCTCCTCGAGTGTCCACGTTGTATCACCGTCATTGCCTCGCAGCGTCAATCGCAAATCACTTCCATTGGGAAGGGCTCCAGGAAGAATGGCAATCTCCGCCGGCCGCAATGGCCGGTGAGGCTGCAGGGGGTATTCGCGCAGATCCTTGGCGGTCGCCAACCAGTTGGTGCCGCGGACCAAATCGAATTCGGCTCGCGCAGCCGGCGACCTTGGCTGGACGAACTGGACGGTGACATCGCCCGAACGGATCAGACCCTCCGACGCCAAAATGACGCCGACCGTCCGCCGCAGTTCCCGTTCGTTTTCGGGGATCTCCTCCGCAACGGCTTCTCCCAGCAAGGCTGCCCACTCCTCTTTCGTGGCTTCGCCCTCGGCCGCTTCTTCCTCCGCCACCTCTTCTCCTCCGAAACGAACCACGAAATCGACGACTTCAGCCGGTTCCAGCAACGGCACGTCGGCCGTCCCTGGCATCGTTTTGTCGATCGTGTTGTGGCAGGTCGTGCAGCGGTCGTAACGCCGAGGCCGCGCAAAACTTCCCAGCGGCTGTTCGAGGTCCTCAGCCCAGAGGTTCTCGATCTTCAGCGGCGAGTTGAATGCGTCGAGGATGGGCAGCTCGAGCCATTTCTTGCCAGGCCAAAACCCGTTCACGAAAAAGGTCGAACGCGTATCCTTGATGGCGCGATTGAGCCGTTCCAGTTCGGCCACGTTGTCTTCGAGTTTCTTTTTCAGCTCGGCTTGCCGAGCGTCGATCTGTTTCAGGACCGATTCAAGATTCTCACGGGTGTCTTGAGCCTCTTGGTAGGCCAATTCAAGTTGGTCGACTTTGGCTTTGAGTTCTTTCGCTTTCTTTTCGAGTCGCTCGAGCACCTCCGGCGGTCTGCCGTCGCGCAGCGCCAGTCCGACGTTGGCTCGAGCCGCATCGAGATCGGCGGTGGCGAACTGCTTGCGCTTGAGCGCATTATCCTCTCGGAAACGGGCGTCTTCATAAAGACTCCGCAATCGCCGCAACGCCGCGCGACGCCGCTCGGCCAGATCGGCCAGTGCCTTGCGACGTGCCTTACGCGCTTTCTCCAGTCGCTTCTTGGCCTGAGCCAACTGGGACTCGAGTTCCGCTACCTTCGCGGCAGCGGCTTTCTCCTGTGCCTCATCGCCGGCCTTTTGCGCCTGCTGGAGCTGGCTCCTCGCTTGAGCCAACTGATCGCGCACATCCCCGTAGTTGCTCAATGCCTTGGCGAATTCGGCAAACGGCCCTTTCTCGGCATTGCCGTCGATGCCCGATTCGGCGCGACGACGATTGTAGGCACGAACCGCCTTGAGTAACCGTTCGGCCGAGGGAGGAGACTCCTGCCGGCGCTCGAAGTCCGCCGCGAGAATCTCGATGAATTGCTCGACGAGTTTCTCATCAATGGGACCTGCTTCGGCCAAAGCCAGTTCCTCCTGAAGCGCATGCCGCTCGCGGATCGCCTCTTCCGTCTGATATTGCAGTTCACGCCAGGCCGTAAGCTTCAGATTGACCTTGCGCGCCGTGCGCTGGTGCGATTTCCACTCGCGAGCGTGATCCTTGGCGAACAGCAGGATCGTTGCAAATAGCAGTAGAACGGAGGTCGCGGCAAAGACGCGGTGCAGTAGCCGCATGTCGCGCCAGGTTTTTTCCGTTGCGGGCATCCTCGATCTCTCCGCGTTGCGTTGTGTTCAGGCGTCAGGAAGGAGTACCGAATACTTCTGAGCACGGACAACCGACGGGGCGCCCGGATCACAGCCGCTGTACCGGATCGAGCGGCTCAGGTTCGTCGGCGCCGATCGCTTCCCAGGCCGTCAAAAGTTCAAGAAGTATTCCTTGATCGCGATGAAGTATTTCAAATCGAACGACCACCGGCAGACCATCTTGATCGGCAGGAGTCCCATCAAGAGGAGCAGGTTGGCCATGACCATATACCGAATCAATCCCATGTGCCGGTAGAGCCCTCGGAAGAACTTGCTGTACAGCACGAGGGCGGGCGGCACGAGGGTGAAATATCCGAGCAGCAGCAAGATGCCGGGGGCCTCTCTCAAGAGGATGTAGAGGAACTCCATGCCCGCTCCCGAACCTTCCGGAGCCTTGGGCATCGCCATCCCGAGCCACCGGATCCAGAAGTACTCCGACAAATCGACGTTGTTCATCGGGACGACCTTGTGGGCGTCCCACGTTTCGTAGAACCCGAAGAAGTTCCAGTTCGGGCCTCGCAGGAAAGTTCCCATCACGATCAGCGTGACCCAAAGGACCAGGAAGCCGAACTGGAACACGAGATAGGCGAACTTGCGTTCGTTGATCGTGTAATAGCCGTTCCCTTTGCGATTGAAATCGAGGTACGGGATGGCCATCAGTCCGACGATGACGATGCTCGGCAGGACGACCCCGGCCATCCATGGATCGTAGTAGACGAGCATCTCTTGCAAGCCCAGGAAGTACCACGGGGCCTTCGAGGGATTGGGTGTCTTCACACTGCTGGCCGGTTCTTCCAGCGGAGCCTGCAGGGCGATTCCCCACAACAGGAGCACCGCCGTCAGGGCGATCATGCAGATCAGTTCCGTGTAGACCAGGTCGGGCCACACGAGGATCTTTTCATTGTCGACCGCTTCCAACGGCGGTTCGCCTCGCTCGATCCGCTCATCGTTCTTGACCGCTTTGGCCGTCGCGAGCCACGTAAAGAAGCCAAGAAGGAAAATGAGTCCCACGATGGGGACGTTGTCCGGCTTGGTCACGATCGCCGCAAAATCGGGATCGGTCATGGAAAGCCCCATGAAGAGGAACGCCAGATTGAGTGCCAACCAGGCGACCCACGTCTTCACGAAAAAGCGGCGGAAGATGAACAGAATCACCAGAATGATAAAGCTGCCGGCTGAATAGAGGACCGGTCCCATCACGGCGTCAGCAGCGTCCTTGAACGAGTCGGGCATCGAGACCCACTTCATCAGCTCGGGACTGCCACTCATCGCCAGCGGCGCCATGAGCAGAAAGAAGAAGGCGACCACCGTCCAAAGGAGCGCGTTCGTGAAGACCACCGGACCGACGCGAAAGAGCGTTTTGGCTCGACCGCCGCGCCAAATAGCCAGCGCCGCGATGCCATTCATCGCCGCCAGCGCCAAGTAGTAATATCCGAGGAAACCGGAGATCTGGTACAGAAACGTTGCTTGATCAACGTGGCCGTGCATGGCGTCCGTGTCGTATTGGAGGCGTGAAAACTGAACTGGGTTTCCCAAGCGTCGAGTCGACCGGCGGCCCTCCGTCCTGGCAGCTGGCTACAACGGCGTGCTGATCCCTCCGTCCTTCCGGACTCGCCAGAAGTGGATCGCCAACAGGAGCGCCACGACCAGCGGAATGAAGACGCAGTGGAGGACGTAAAAACGGTTGAGGGTCTCTTCGCCGACGACGCGAGCTGCCAGGAGACCGAACCGGGCATCGGAGACCTGGGTGATCATCTGTCTGCCATCAAGTCCAAGAGAGCGGCACCGGGGCCTTCGTGTCCGAGGAACGGGGTGGCGCGAGCCATATTCGAGCCGACGGTGATTGCCCAAATGGCGAGCTGGTCCCAGGGGAGCAGGTAACCAGTGAACGACAGCAAGAGCGTCAACAACAGGAGGACCACACCGATGACCCAGTTGAACTCGCGAGGCGGTTTGTAACTGCCCGTCAAGAAGACGCGGTACATGTGCAGCCACACCGTGATCACCATGGCGTGAGCCCCCCAGCGGTGGATCTCGCGCAGGATCCCCATCGACATGACGTCTCGCAGGTTGGTGATGTCCTGAAACGCCAACTCGACCGTCGGCCGATAGTAGAACATCAACAACACACCGGTGACCGTCTCTACCAGGAAGAGAAAGAACGTCACGCCTCCCATGCACCAGGTGTAACTCAGAGCGATGCCCTGCTTCTTGATCGACACCGGATGGAGGTGCAGGAAGAAGTTCGTCAGCATCACCACGATGCGGTTGCGGCGATCGATCGGCATCGGATGCCGAAAAATGCTCTTCCAGATCTGCGATTCTCGAATGATGTCACTGATCGATGCCATCGATGCTTCCGTATCCGTCTCAACTGTGAGGAATCTTCATCGCGATGCGCCCCGTTTCCCCTCAAGAAAAAGACGCTCCAGCGCGATCGACTTCATGGGCTAGACCGGCACATAGGACTGCGGATCGGACCACTGCCCCAGCTCCTGCTGGAACTTGCGACTCTTGTCGACTTCCAACTGCCCGTCGTCGGCGATCCGAATCGCGTAACGCTCAAGCGGCCGAGGGGCCGGGCCTTCGAAGTTGATGCCACTTTTGTAAAAGCCGCTGCCGTGGCAGGGGCATTTGAATTTCTGTTCGGCTTCCAGCCAGTTGGGGGTGCACCCGAGGTGCGTGCAGACCGAACGTAACGCATAGATCTGATCGACACCTTCGTATTCGTTGCGGACGATCCAGACGCCAAATCGAGCCTTGAACTTGGTGACGACCTGCCCCGGACCGATCACGTCGGGAAAGCCGACTTTGAACTTCGAAGGAGGCTCGATCAGGATGTTCGGAAACATGTAGCGAGCGAAGCCCAGCACCCACAACAGATGTGTAACGGCTAGCGACACAAAGCCGACTGCCATGGCCGAGCCGAAAGCGATCCCGGTCAGCGAGGCGAAAAAGCCCCGCCGCGTCTCGGCCGACTCGCGCTTCTTCGCCGCCGGCTTGAGGAACTCGGGCTTTTGAGGCATCGGAGGTACTTTCGGCGCGGTGCGGGCCGCCGGAGTCTCCTTGCCGGCTCGAGCCGCCTCCTCCTTGCTCACCGGTCCCCGCTTGGTCGGCTTGCGAGCCGCCGCGAGAATGCTGGCCGTGTCCAGAGGCCCACTCGTCGTGCTCGCCGGCTTGGCGGCCGGTTTCGGCTTGGGCTTGGGCTTGGCAGCGGGAGCCACTTTGGGTTTGGCAGCTGCCGCCGGCTTTGAAGCCTGGCTCTTGGCCTTTTCGGCTCGAGCGGCCGCCAAGATCTCGGCCACCGACATCTCGCTCGGTTTTTTCGCCGGTGCCGCAGGAGCTGCCGGCTGGGCCGACTCAGATGCCGCTTCCGATGACTCCGCTGACTCCTGCGGTGCCGCCGCACCCCCCCGCTTTTCGGCTCGAGCCGCCGCCAGTATCTCCTCCACCGACATTTCGCTCGGCTTCTTCTTCGGCCCTGCGGGGGGCGGAGTGGCGGGAGCCTCAGTAGCTCCCGCAGAAGACGCTCCTTGGCTCTGCGCCGAAGCGTCACCCTCCGTCGGCTGGTCTCCCGAAGACTTGGCCGAGCCTCCTCCGTCCATCCTCCGGCATGCGGCGAGGATCTCCTCTACCGACATCTTATCCTTATCTGGCATCGGCAGTTGCCTCTAGAATTAGCCCGCGATCTGGCCCCGCGTGAGGCGACATCGTGATCTTTTTCACAATTGAAGATGCAAGTATGGCGCGCGAGCCCGAACATTGTCAACTCGTGCGAAGATGCCGGTTGCGTCAGGCGTGCTAGCCCCGCGCGACCTGCTGTTGCCGTGCGATAGTGTATCACGTCCGCCGCAGCCCGAAAGGGCACTAAAGGCAATCGGTATCGGCAACGAGACGCCGAAAGAACGAGAAAAAATGCGCACCGCCTGTCGCATTTGGACAATAGGAATATAGAGAGTCCGTCTACACCAAGACGGCTGACCTTGAGTGGGACCAAACACCGTAGCCGTAAGTGCACGGGAGGGACGACTTCTCGCGGACACGCCTTGCCAGCGGACTCGGATGGCCCGAAACTGCCTGAGGACGAGCACCGTTGGGATGGTCGTGATAGGCGGGCGGTCGAGCTGAGAGGGATGAGACGACAACCATGAACGTACTGGTGATTGGCAGCGGAGGTCGCGAGCATGCCCTGGTGTGGAAGCTTGCACAGAGTCCCCACGTCGACCGGCTGTGGGTCGCCCCGGGGAATGCGGGCACCGAACGCGAAGCTCGAGCCGAAAACGTTCCGTTGAAGGCGGAGGATATTCCCGGCCTCCTGGCGTTCGCCAAGGAAAACCGGGTCGGACTGACGGTGGTGGGCCCCGAGGCTCCATTGGCGGCCGGGATTGTCGACGCGTTCCAGGAGTCCAAACTGGCGATTTTTGGTCCGTCGCGAGCCGCCGCGCGACTCGAGTCGAGCAAAGTCTTCTGCAAAAACCTGCTCCGACAAGCCGATGTGCCGACGGCCGACTACCACGTCTTCCATTCGGCCGACGATGCCGAACGCTTCATCCGAGACCGATATCCGAGCTCCGAAGAAGACGTGGCGGTCGTGGTCAAGGCGGACGGTTTGGCGGCCGGCAAAGGGGTGACCGTCTGCCGTAACCGCCGGGATGCCCTCGAGGCGATCGACCGGATCGCGCGCCGCAAGGAGTTTGGCGAGGCGGGTTCCCAGTTGATCATCGAAGAACGATTCGACGGGGAGGAGGCGAGTGTCCTGGCGATCACCGACGGTCGGACGATTGTGACGCTCCCGCCCTGCCAAGATCACAAGCCGGCCTACGACGGCGACGTCGGACCCAATACCGGCGGCATGGGAGCCTACTCTCCTGCCCCGCTCGTCGACCCCGAGATGCTCGGCTGGATCGAGGAACACATCTTCGTGCCAACGGTCCACGCCATGAAGCGAGGCCGTCATCCGGTTCGAGGTGTCCTGTACGCCGGGCTGATGATCACCCACCAAGGCCCGAAGGTACTTGAATACAACGTCCGTTTCGGCGACCCCGAATGTCAGCCCCTGTTGATGCGGCTCCAAAGCGATCTATTCGAACTCCTTGACGCCACCGTCCATGAACGGCTCGAGGAGATCTCGCCGCCGCGTTGGGATCCTCGCCCAGCGGTCTGCGTCGTCATGGCGTCCGAGGGCTATCCCGGTTCCTATACGAAAGGGCATCCGATTCGCGGATTGGACGAGGCGGCGGCGTTACCCGATGTAAAGGTTTTTCATGCGGGAACGGCGCGCGAAGGAGACGAGATTGTCACGGCTGGCGGCCGGGTGCTCGGCGTGACCGCCCTGGGCGACACCATCCCCGCGGCCAAACGGCGAGCCTACGAAGCGGTTCGCTGCATCCGCTGGGAAGGTGCCTGGTGCCGCAAAGACATCTCCGACAAGGCACTGAAGTATGGAGAATGACGCGGTTTTGAGTCCGAGGCGATGACGGAATGAACGGGGAGCAGCCATCTTTGGCGAAGGGGGCGCCGGGTGCGGCACCGCCCGAGTTGCTGCAGCCCCTTCGAGCCTTCTTTCCGCGTGACGCCGAACTCCTGGCCAAACTGGGCCTCCACACCGTCGCGGACCTCTTGTTCTACTTTCCCAAACGCTACGAAGACTTCACGCAATTGCGGCGCGTGGAGGAGTTGCAAGAAGGACGGGACGCCGTCGTGTGCGGCGTGATTCGGGAAGCCGATCACCGGAGGACGCGACGAGGGAAGCATGTGTCGACCGTCGTCGTCGAGGCGGATGGCGGACTCGTACGCTGCGTCTGGTTCCATCAGCCGTTTCGCCGCACGCAACTGGTACGCGGCCGTCGCGTTGCTATCCAAGGCAAGCCGCGACGCAAAGGTGTCACCTGGGAGTTCGTGCATCCTCGAGTCGTCATGCTGGATGAGACAACTTCGCCGACTCAAAAGCACTTGCTTCCGATTTACGGGCTGACGGCAGGGTTGGAGGCATCCACGCTTCGCAATCGCATTCGGTGGGTGGTCGAGCGGTACGCGCGCGAAGTTCCGGAGATGCTTCCCGAGTCATTTCGGCAGGAGAAAAGGTTACTCGGGGTTCAGGAAGCTGTTCACCGAATGCACCTTCCGGCTTCACGGGAAGAGGCTCGAGAAGCGAGGCGGCGATTCGCTTACCAGGAACTCTGGATGCTGCAACTGGCCATGGGACTCAAGCGGGCTCAGCGCCAAGAGCAGGCCCGAGCTCCCGTGCTCCCCGTCGATGCTCGCATCGATGCCCGAATCCGGCGGCGCTTCGCGTTCGAATTGACCGAGGATCAACGCAAAGCCGTGGAAGAGATCGCCGCCGACATGGCCCGGCCGGTGCCGATGGCTCGGTTACTCCAGGGGGACGTCGGCAGCGGCAAGACCGTGGTTGCGCAGTATGCCATGTTGTTGGCTGTGGCTCACGGTTACAAAGCCGCGCTGATGGCACCGACCGAGGTGCTGGCGAGGCAGCATGCGCGGACCCTGTTTCGGAGCTTGCGTGGCAGCCGAGTCCGTACGGGATTACTCGTGGGATCGCTGACACCCGCCCAGCGGCAGCGGGTGCGCGACGAGTTGGCTCGAGGGGAAATCGATCTGTTGATCGGGACGCAGGCATTGGTCCATGAGAAGATCTGCTGGGACCGATTGGGACTCGTCGTGATCGACGAACAGCATCGGTTCGGCGTGATGCAGCGAGCTCATTTGCGGCATGGCGAACAGGAGCCGCATTACCTGGTGATGACGGCCACGCCGATTCCACGCACTGTCGCGCTGGCGTTGTATGGAGATCTCGACGTGAGCGTTTTGCGAGAGCGACCTCCGGGGCGGCAGCCGGTCAAGACGTATTGGGTGCGCCCCGATCAGGAGGGCAAGTGGTGGGCGTTCGTGCGGAGGAAGCTGCACGAAGGGCGGCAAGCGATGGTCGTCGCCTCGCGAGTCGAAGGCGATCCGGAACGGGAAGTCGCCGGTGTGGAGGAATTGGCCAAGAGACTGGGGCGCGGTGTCTTAAGCGGCTTTCGGTTGGGGATGCTCCACGGCCGCCTGCCTCCTGCGGAGAAGGACCGCATCATGGTCGACTTCGCGTCCGGGAGAATCGACGTGTTGGTTGCGACCTCCGTCATTGAAGTGGGCATCGACGTGCCCAACGCGGTCGTGATGACGATCGAGGGAGCCGAGCATTTTGGGCTGGCACAGTTGCATCAGATGCGAGGCCGGGTGGGGCGTGGCGCCTTTCCGGGATTCGTGGGACTCTTTGCGCAGCCGTCGACCGAAGAGGCGATTCAGCGGCTGGAGACTTTCGTGGCTACCGAGGACGGGTTCGAAATCGCCGAGGCTGATTTTCGCTTGCGAGGCGCCGGGGAACTGTTGGGGACGAGACAGCACGGAGCTACTCCGCTGCGCGTGGCCGATTTGCGTAAGGATGCTGAATTGCTCCAGGAAGCCCGTGAAGATGCCTTGGTGATCCTCAAGGAGGATCCACACCTGGCATCGCCGAAGTGGCAGGCGGTCCGGGAACGGATCGTGCGCCGCTACGGCGAGCTGCTGGAGTTGGCCGAAGTGGGGTGATCGGTTTGGATGCAATGCGGGTTATGATAGGACCTATAGGACTTATAAGACCTATAGGACATCGCCGCTTCGCGGCGAGGGGGTGATTCCCCCATCCATCCGTCGCTTGACCCCTAGACGCTGGCTCGGTACACTCTCCGCCGCGATTGGATCCTCCCCGAGCAAGGATGCGCTCATGTGGGTCGAAATCACCGGCATTCCCGGTAGCGGGAAGACAACGTTTTCACGGCAGCTCCGTGAAGCCCTGATTGCCTCTGGTTCCCCTCCGCACTCGCCCGTCTCAGCGCGCGTTGGCCACCGACTGGCTCGGTGGCTCCCGTGGGAAACCGTGCACAATCGAATCCTTGAGGGCCGTTTGGGGGGAGGTTCCACCGAGCTGACGGGAATCTGGCACGAGTTGGTAGGGGTGGCCGATGTGGTTGCCGTCTCGGCATCCGAGCGAAGGCGCCTCCGCCGCGCCGTACTGCGTCAGCAGCAAATTGCCGCGATTGCCGCTCCCGCCGCAACCCGACTCCTCGTCGACGAAGGCCCCCGCCAACTCCTCCTCTCCCTTTGGACCCGTACTTGCTCCACCCGGATTCACCGCCACCTCGAAAGGCTCCAACTTCCCTGGCCTCGCTATCTTGTCATCGTCGAATGCGATCCGCGCCGAGCTTATGAACGACTCCTCGTGCGAGGAGCATTGCCCTATCCCGACCGCCCTAAGGACACACTTCCGTCACTACTTGACTCGGCAACGCGCGCCCTGCGCCCACTCACTGCCGCCGCACCGCCAAGTGTAGAACTGGTCTTGGTTCGCAACGACGGCGGTCGGACTGACCTGAATCGATTGGCCGTCGACTTCGCGAACCGGATCACCGAGGAGGAATTGCGATCTTCGAGTCACGGTGCCCCGTCCCTGCATGGCCAGGAGCAAGCTGCCTGATGGTCGTCTCGACGAACCCCGCAAACCATCCTGCACCGCTTACGCTGGTAACTCGGCTAGCTGAGCAGCTCGAGCAAGTCGGTGTGCACTACTGCCACTGGAAGAGCAACCACCGACTTAGTGAGTTCCTTGCCGGAAGTGGAGACCTCGACTTGCTAGTTGCCCCCGAGGATGCTCGCCGATTCGATGCCGTCGTCTCGCAACTCGGTTTCCTTTCCGCTCGGTCACCCGAGCATCATCGCCAACGGAGCGTCGAACACTATTACGGCTTTGATCCGAGTGGGCACATCGTCCATTTACACGTGTACTATCGACTGGTCACGGGTGGATTGATTCTGAAAGATTACGAGCTTCCGTTTGCCGAAGAACTGTTGGCGTCGGCCCATGCCGCGCATCTCCTTCGCCGGCCGACCGTTCCCGCCGAATGTCTGGTCTTCCTCGTTCGGAAACTCTTGGAAGCAGCTAGCCGAACGGAGCGTTGGCTGTTGCAACGGCACGCCGCGGACGTACTGGAAGAGTGGCATTGGCTTCGTCACGGTGGAGACAGCCAGTTTGGGCCGGACGAGATGCCTGGTCAACTCCAGTGTCTGTGGAAGCGACGCTTTCCCAAGAGTGATGTTCGGTGGATCGAGGACGGCATCGAGGCGCTAGATCGAGCCGACTGGCGCTTCGCCTCACGTCTGGGGCGGCAACTGCGGCGTTCCTTGGCCGAGTACCGCATCCATGCGCCTCGGACAGCCATGCGACTCCGAGCGACAAGGTTCGCTTGGCGCGTCTTGGGGCGGCTCCGCCGCCATCGTCGTGGCAAGCAGTTGGCCTCCGGAGGCGCCGTGGTGGCGCTCGTGGGATGCGACGGCAGCGGCAAGAGTTCCGCATTGGCAGGGATCGCCGCCCAATTGGCACCGCATTTGGACACACGGACATTGCACTTGGGACGTCCTTCTTCGGCACGACCCTGGATCGCGCTGGCGCGCCGGTTTCGTCCTCGGTCTTGTTCGAACCCATTGACTGCGCCCCGTCCTGTGCCCCTTTGGCGTCAGGCTGCTCGTGTTTACCTGGCGTGGCAGCGTCTGAAGGCTGCACGCCAGGCGGCGAAGTGGGCTCAGTCGGGAATCTTGGTGTTGTGCGACCGCTATCCTTCTCGAGCTCCGGGGATGGATGGTCCCCTGTCGCAAGATCGTCGCAATCCAACCAACTTGGGTCGATTCCTGGCTCGCTGGGAAACGAGACTCTATCAGCGGATCCCGCCGGCCGACTGCGTCGTCGAGTTGCAGGTGCCCTTTCAGATCTTGCAGGCTCGCTTGGAGTCTCGCGGCGAGTGCGTCGACGCCGAGGCAAAGCGACTCCTTTGGACGAGGTTGATGCAGATCACTCGTCAAGAGATTCCCGGTGATTGCCGATTCCCCGTCGACGCAAGTGGCGAACTGACCGAATGTCAGGCGAAGGTCATGACGCAGATCTGGCATTACCTGGTCCATCGCGAACGAAACCTTGGTGAAAAAGCAGATTTTGGGGGACGTTTGTCGGGAGCGGCGGTGGCGTGACAGCAGTCGGTTCTACCTGCGATCCTACTCCACGCGTGTTGCGTCCTCCGGTATGCGTTGCGTGGAAGCGAAGTGCACTAGGTCTGACGATCGGTCGCGGGCTCGACGCGGCCAGCCGCTGGCTCCTTGTCGTACTGCTTGCTCGATGGACGTCGATCGCCGATTTGGGAGCTTGGGCGATTGCCACCGCCGTCGCGGCGCCCGTCTTTACGCTATTGGAGTTGCGTTTGCGGTGGCTCGCGGCCGCCGGCGGCGTGACTGGAGCGAACGCACGCCACTACTGGCTCGTGCGAGGCGCGACGGTGGCCATGGCGATGGTCGGGGTCGGCGCGGCGTGGCCTTTTCTAGGCGATCGTTACCTGGCCAGTCTCCTGGTGATCGTTTTCGCCGCCAAGTCGATCGAGCTGGCCAGCGAATTAGCCAAAGGGCTGGCTCAGTATCGAGGTCGTTCAGCAGCCGTGGCGGTCGGATCGGGATTGCGAGGCATAATGGGCGTGGTGGGCGCGATGGTCGGCCTACACTACGAGGCATCCGCCCTGGCGGCCGTCAGCGGACTGACACTCGCGTGGGCGGCTGTCTTCCTTTTCTGGGATCTGCCGTTAGCGGGACTGTGGCACGGACCGTTGCCAGTCCGGCCAGGCTGGCGAACGTCGTGGTCGATTGTGAGGATGGCGACGCCTGTTGCTATCGCCTCCGTATTGACGGGGCTGGGACGCATATTGCCTCGATGGGTCTTGGCTCTGTGGCATCCCCGGGACCTGGTGGGGATCTTCACCGCCTTGGCTGCTTTGGCCGCCGCCGGTGACATTTTTGTGTCGTCGATGGCGCACGCTGCCATTGCTCCGCTGGGGCGCTTGGCAACTCGCGATCCCCAGCGCCATCGACGAATCGTATGGGAACTCGTCGGGGCGGCCGCCCTGTTGGGACTTAGCGGGACTGTCGTGGCCGCCGCCGCCGGCTCACACCTACTCGAATCGATTTATGGACCGACGTTCCGCGGCTACGGCTTGCCTCTCGCCCTGTTAGCACTCGGTATGACGTTCGCCTTCGTCAACGGCATCTTGCAGGTTGCGCTGGTTTCACTTCGAGCAGGTCAACATCTGCCGAGGCAAATTGCCGCCGGAGTTATTGTAGCTGTCGTTGTGGCAGTCCTATTGATTCCCGCATTTCCGCTGGTCGGTGCCGCCGCAACGACACTCGCGATGACGGCTACGAACACAATCAGTCTCGCATGGCGGTTGGCGCGTTCCTACCGGGAACACTGTGAATGTGACCGAAAAAAAGACGAAAGCTCATCCGAGGGAAATCTGCTCCGGCTGGTCATTGCCGTCTCTCCGACGGCGAGTTCACTCGAACAGTTCACGCGGCGCCAGTGTCAACGGTGGCGCGTCACCGTGGGATCGTTTCTCACGCCAGCGCACCGTCTGCCTGATGGCGTGGCGCATTTCTCCGGCGACGGCCGCGTGTGGCGCTTCGTCAGGCGGTTGTCGCACCATTTGCGCTCGCATCCTGTCGACGTGATCCATGTCCATGCGCCTCATCTGACACCCTTTTGGCTGGCTGCGAGCTGGTTGGCGGGGCGACCGTGGCTGGCCCGTCGCGTCGTGTACCACATTCACTCGTGCTGGCAGCACTACTCGTGGCGAAACCGTTTCTTGTGCGTCCTGTCGTGCCTTGTGTCGGCTCGAGTCATCGCGTGCAGTCACACTAGCTTCCAAAGTCTTCCCCGTCCGTTGCGCTCGTGGCTGGGGAGGCGGCTGCACGTCGTTCCCAACGGCGTCGATGTGGACCGTGCCGACAGGCTGCGCCGAGCGGGCGACCACAGACAATCGGAGCTACCACTGAGACTCGCTGTTGTCGCGACGCTTCGGCCGATCAAGAATGTGGAGTTGATTCTGGAAGCCGCGCGTCGACTGCCGGCATCTCGGTTTCAATGGACGATCGTCGGTGGCGGTCCTTTGGAATCGAAACTGCGCCGGCAAGTCGAGGCATGGAGGATTGGTGATCGCGTTCGCTTCACCGGGCGTATCGATCGAGACGAAGTACTGACGATCTTGTGGCAGTCTGATCTTTTGGTGTCTGCGTCGCTGGGCGAGGGTCTTCCGGTGGCGGTACTCGAGGCACTCGCGGCCGAGTGTCCTGTTGTCTGTTCCGACATTCCGCCTCATCGGGAACTCGATCCCGAGGGCGATGTGTTGATCTTCTTTGACCACCGGCGCGCCGCGCAACTCGTCGAAGCGCTCGAGCGATGGTGGGAGTTGTCCCCGGAGGAACGCCGGCGGCGGAGTCGCGACGGCCGGCGTTTGGTCCAGGAGAAGTACGATGTGGACCGGATGCTGACGGCGTGCGAGGAAGTTTACGCTCGCGTTGCCAACGTTCGATCCGCCTTGCAGGGGAGGCTGGTTGCATGTTCCTGACGCCGTGGGTGGAGAATCGGCCCGATCTATGGTTGGCCATGCTGACGGTCCCGGCGGCCGTCGCCGTTGCGACGTGGATGCTCAACGGTCGGTTCCACGTCGGGTCAATGCGCAACGTCTTTCTTGCAATCGCCGCATACTTCGCACTTTGCGTTCCCATCGACCTGTTGCTGGGATTGGAGCTTCGCGGCAGTCGTGAGTTTCTGGCCGATCTCAACGATGACATGTTTCGAGTCGAGATCGTGCGCGGGCTCGTGCTCTATTTCGAGTGCATCCTGTGCTTTCTCATCGCGTATTCGGTCGGTCCTCATGATCCGAAACCACGACACCGGACGTACGGACTATCTCTGCCGCCGTTGTGGGTGGCGCTAGGAGTGAACGCCGCCTGTATGCTCCTCTACCTGGCTGTGTTCGGAAACGTCTCCCGAATCGACCGCTTCTTCTTGGCTCGAAATGCCACGTTCTATAAACTGCTCAGTCTTATCGTCCCAGCCACGTACGCGTTCAACTTTCTGTATGTCTTGCGCTTGCCCGACCAGCGGTCGGCTCGTTGGCTGGTCGTCGTGAGCCTCGTCTTCTCGTTTATCTCCGGCGGTCGCATGTGGGGTGCGGCGATGCTGTTGTTTTATCTGGTGCGATATCGAGTCACCATGCGACGATGGCAGGTCGTGACGCTGGGCACCGTTTTCATAGCGGCGAGCCTCGTCTGGAAAGAGGTCACTGGATACTTTTGGGAGACTGGAAAACTGCCGTCTCTCTGGAACCCGGATATGCTCATTGGTCTGTCCCGCTTTGAGGGCATTCAGTCGTGGGTGATGACGGTCGAGATCCTTTCGGAGGGAACCTCTCCGTGGTGGGGTGGTTGGAGCTACACGGTCTTGCCTCTGCGGTTGTTGTGGCCTCGGTTCTTGTTGGAGTTCCCGCCGCAGACTTTGTCAGAACAATACGCCGAGTTTCTCCGTCCGACGTTGTTCGAAGCGGGAGGAGGCATCGGGTTCTCGGCGATCGGCGAGGCGTGGCTCAACTTCGGATTTCTCGGACCGGGACTCTTGGGGCTGGCTTGGGGAGCGGCCGCTCGCTGGATCGACCGCCGGCCTCACGGAGTCGCCATGATCGTGTTCGTCATCATGACGCTGCGGCTTTTCCGGTCCGATTTCGGATCGCTTTGCAAGAGCTGGGCGTTCATGTTCACCTTAACTCTGTTTCTTGTCATCGCTTTGTGGAAACTCGCTGACAGCGCTGCGGCTATACTGCGAGGCCAGTTTCGCGACCACCGTCGCCAAGTCCGATCGGCACGGTCTGGACCGACTCCGGCGGCGATGCTTTCTCAATCGTGAGGAGACTATCATGTCGGGAATCCCTTCCCCTTCGACGGCGATCAGCCGCCAGTTCGACGCGCGAGCTGCTTCCTATGAGACCATTTACGACAAGAATGTCGCCCGCAGCCTCTGGCACCACGAAAAGCGCCGGCGGGCTTGCTGGACAGTGCAGTGGCTTGCGCGGCCCGGCCGGCTCCCCGACGATCCTCGGATTCTCGATGTCGGTTGTGGAGACGGATTCGTCACGTGCCAGCTTGCCGAATCGATCGACGGGGCGATCGTTCAAGGCATCGACGTTTCGCCGAGAATGTTGGAGCGGGCTCGAAAGCGAGCGGCACTAGCGCTGCCTACTGGAAGGCTGGAGTTTGGAGTAGGGGATGGTCGAAAGTTGCCGGGCCGATGGGACGCCATTGTGACGCTCGGAGTGGCCGGCTACCAAGAAGACCCGTTGTCGTTCTTGAGCGGTTGGGCCGAGCGACTGGCGCCCCGAGGCTGGCTCATCGCCACACTCGGAAACCCCTACTCCCTCTTGCGAGTCATGCGAGCGACCGGTCGCCGGATTCGAGAGAAGATGGGAGGCAACAGGGGCGTTCCGTTCCAAGCTTGTTCGAGTCGCCATGTCTGCCGGCAGCTCGAGGAACACGGTTGCTCCCTGGTCGAGCGACGTTTTCTTTCGTTTAGTTTGGGAGTCGGCGAATCGTCGTGGGAGGCGCGCTGGTCGCACCACTGGGAGAACGTGGCCGGACGATCCCGTGCCGCGTCGATTCTGTGGGCGCAAACCGAATGGCTCGTCTGGCAGAAGAAGTGACACTAACGCGTCACCCTCAGCACTCACCACCCGCCACCCGCCACCCGCCACTCGGCCTGTCACTCGACGATCAGAACACCGTTCATCACCATCCAATGTCCTGGGAAGGTGCACAGGTAGGGGTACCTTCCCGGCTCCTTTGGTGCTCGGAAGTAGACGGTAAACGCGCCGCCGGGCGGGACGATGTCGGTGTGCACGAGGACGTCGTCCGACGGCGGGATGTATTGCAGAGCGTAGGCACGCGGATCGGCAATGAGCCGATTGGCCGCTTCTCCGACAGTGCGCAGTGTTCCGGGACGAGCCAGGACCCAGTTGTGAGGCAGAACGTCTGGGTTTCTGAGTGTCAGTCGGATCGGTTCACCTGGTCGAACCCGGATTTCTGTCTGGCGATAGGTCAGGTTGGGACCCGTTTTCATCGTGATGGCGCGAGCTCCTTCGATCGGCTTCTGCCATCGGTTCGGTTTTTTGTGAAGGTTGACGGCGAGGTCGGTCAAAATGGGATGCGCTGCGGTGATTCGAGGCTCGTTCGCGGCGCGTCGAGGATGGAAGGGTCGGTCAAGGGCATGAACGGTTAGGAACAATTCCAGCGGTCGAGGCTGTCCCAATTCAAGGCTCAAGTGGAGCTGGTTCACCGGCTGCAGATCGTCCATGGCAACGAAAAGGCGGCGTCCATGGTCGAGCCACTCGACAGAGGAAATCGTCAGGACATCGTGACCGGGGACGCCGTAATGACGTGAAGAGAACTCGGGCGAACCGTAGGCGCCGCTATACCGATAGTTCCAGCACTGTGCGAATTGGCGAGAAACATCGGCGATAGCAGCCTTTCGTACGGGGCGAGTGAATTCGATCCAAACCCCGTCCTCGTGAACGTGGACTTTGCGAGGAAGAGGCACTTTCTTGTCGGTCCACCGAACGCGCTGGAAGCATCCGTCCTCGGTCGTATACGTCCCCCAGCCCGCCATACCACTGACATAAAGGTGTCCATCGTGTGGATGGAAACACGCGCGATGGATAGCGGAACGGAACTCGCCGGCGATCGGAACGATCGCACCTTGGGGCTGGCCTCGTACTTCATCCCACAACAGCAGGAAGATGCGGCCGGCACCGTAGGAGGTGTGAATCAACTGTCCGGCAAGTTCTTGCCAGTGCGGGGAGTCGATGGCGACCTGAGCACCGCTCGAATTGTCCAGGCCTCGAGGCAGATAGACAAGCGGCAAATCGGGGGCACGGTCGTCCTTCGGACCTCCATAGCCGAAGTAGGGCGGCTGGTGTCCACCGATACGAGCGTCCGGCGACGTGAGGCGACCTTGCAGCGGGACGGCGCACGAGAAAGCCGCGGCGCACATCGGAGATCTCGACGAAGCCGCCTTTCCAGACGAGCGGATAGGTCAGCGTCTCCGGATCGAAGCAGGCGGCCCATGGCTCGTCGGTCCTTAATCGCACGCAGACAGCGCGAGGGATGACTCTTTTTCCGCCTCGCAAGACTCCGCACAGCACACTTCCCACGTCGAGGCGGCTCCAACGTGCATCGCGCCACGTATCTTCGTCTTGAGTTCCCCAGTGAGAGGCGTCCTTGCCTTCGAGTCCCGGGAATTCGGGAATCAGATGAGGGCGAGGCCGCACATTGCGAAAATACGCGGCTTGCTTTGCATAGTAGTCGTAAATGCGCAAGCGGTTGATCGGCGCTTTCCAACTCGGCCAAAGCCGGGGATCGAGTGGCGCCGATTCGAAGGAGAATTCCGCGACGCGATGCGGCGCGCCGCTGCGCAGCGCTGCAGCGATGACAGGTCGCTTCGCCGCTTCCGGTGAGTTCAGAGAGAAAAGAAACCGGAACAGGTCTCGGCGGGCTGCGTCATCGAGTTGATCCATCAGGCGGTCTGGCATAACGGTTCCACCCGATTTGCGCGCGACGATCGAATCGATGTCGATGCGAACTTGTTGAGGTCCGTCGGCCGTATGCTGAAGCAACACGAGAAAGCGGTCGCTTTCCTCGGCCAAGATTCCCTGGTAGACGCGGCCATCTTCAGTGGCAACCGATATCTGGCGGTACTTGGAGTCGACTTCATGGGCTGGCCAGATGACCGAAGCGACGATCTGTTCGGGAGTGCGTTCTTTGGCGATCGCGGTCAGCTCCGGCCCGATCGTTCCTCCGGCTTCCCCGACGCGATGACATGAGAGGCAGGCGAGTCGAGTATCGGCGAACAAGCGAGCTCCACGCGTGGCGTCCCCCCGTTCCTCGGCCTCCTGAACCATTTGACGCACCGTGTCCGCGTCATACCTTTCGGGCAGAGGGTGGCGCGAAGACGAGCCATCTTGCCCAAGTGCCGGCGTCAGACTGTTTCCCAGGACGGCTGCCGCCCAAAGGACGCACCCAACCACGCACCGAAGGCGACTCGACGTCATCGCACATCCTTTCCGTCCGTCATGCCGGGCCAGTCGTCGGTGCGGAAAGGTGTCACGGGCAAGCCGGCTGCATTGTAGAGGTTGCAGACGGGATTGTCGGCCCAGGCGTAGCGCACGGCCACCGGCTTGGCGACCTGGTCGCTCCAAACGACGACCTCATTGTTTTTCTCCAGTTTCGCTTCGGCCCAATGGAATTTGCGATCTGCTCCGGCAATCGTAAAGCCGACCGGCTCGGGCGTATCGAAGGCGTACAGCTTGCTGCCGAACGTATCGAAGGTAATCCGGATGCGATTGCCCTCGATCTCCATCGAACGGTACTCGGGGCTGCGGTAGTTGATGTCCAAGCCGTAGTCGCGCGCCAAGGCCCAGCGAGCCAGGCGGAGGGCGGGCGTGAGTTTATTCCTTGGGTGGATGTCGCGTCCTTCGCCGACATCGATGATGACTGCCTGTCCGGTGTTTTCAAGCTGGTGCATCGTCATCGTCTGAGCCTCGCGCAACTCGGCCCAACTACTGTCGCCCGGTTCCTTTGCTTCAGGGCGATAGTCAGCCAACTGCACCCAGTAGAACGGGAACGGTCCTTGTCCCCAGTCTTCCCTCCACGCTTGAATCATCAGCGGAAAGAGATGGCGATACTGGGCTGCGCGGCTGGCATTCGATTCCCCTTGGTACCAGATTGCGCCGCGAATCCCGTATCCGATCGTCGGTTTCAAGACACCGTTGTAGAGGTTGCCGGGGCGGTGTTGCCCGGTCAGCGGATTCCGAGGAGCTCGGGGGCGCCTGGGGACCGGTTTGCCAGCCTTACGAGCGGCACGAGTCTGCTGCTGCCAGGCCTGCAGTCGCTTTTGGTAGTTGGCCTGGGCCTTCTCCATGTCGAATGTCTGTGCAAGTTGATCCCACTGTGCCAGCAGAGGGGCGTAGCGAGGATCGGCCTCGAGTCGCTCTCGGTTGATCCAGGCTTCGGCGGCCGATCCTCCCCATGCGTTGTCGATCAAGCCGATCGGCACGCCAAGGGTCCGGTGCAATTGACGGCCGAAATAGAATCCGACAGCCGAGAAGTTGGCGACCGTCTTGGGAGTGCAAACTTGCCAGGTACCTTTGAAGTCCTTTTGGGGTTCCTGCGTTCCGACTTGAGGCACACTGATGAGGCGGATCTGAGGGATGTTGGCTGAGGCGATAGCCAACTCGCCGGTATACGATCGTGAGACGGGAAACGCCATGTTCGACTGTCCCGAGCAGATCCATACTTCGCCGACGAGGACATCGTCGAAGACGATCTTGTTGGTCGCTTGCACCACCATGCGGTGAGGCCCGCCTGCCGGGAGAGGCTCAAGTTGCACCTGCCAGTTTCCTTGGGCATCGGCCTGGGCCTTGTGCTGCTGACCGGCGATTTGCACCGTCACCGTTTCGTTGGGATCGGCCCAGCCCCAGACGCGATTCGCCTGATCCCGCTGCAACACCATGTGGCTTCCGAAAATCGACGGCAGTCTTACTTCGGCAGACAAGGGAGTGGCGACAACGGCAATGATACAGACGCACCATCGGGGCACGCGCGGGAACAGACGATTCATGTGAACAAACTCCTTTTCGGGTTAGGGCCAGCGAACGGTGCGGTTTCGAGGCGGTCTACCACACGCATGCCATGATGGTAGCCGAATCGGCTCGCGTCAACGGTGCGGGCTGTCCTGCCCGACCTGCCCATTTGCCGCAGTTTCTCTTGGACGCAAAAGCGGTGTCGGGTATGGTCCGCCGTCCGGTTTCGAGTCTACTTATTCCGAGAGAAACCACGATGGTGCGTCCAACGCTGCCGATCGTCTGTTGTTTGCTGGCAGGATTTGTCGGCTGCCAAGGCCGCAACGGCCGAGGTATCCATCTCTACGGCAACACGCGTGTGCCTCCGCCGCCGACACATTCCTACACGAAGCCCCAGGGCTACTACTCAGGGAACGCTCCGACGGGGACTGCCGCAACCAGCGGAAACTCGAGCACTCAGCCTGCTCGGTTTGCGACGCCCTCGGGTGGCGGCGCTGTGGGTTCTGGCGTGGCGCCGCTCAAGCCGGCTAGCGGGATCCGACTGCAAGGAATGCCCGTCAATGACGCGACGTCGCTGTCAACACCGGGCGGGGCGAAGCCTCGATACCAGCCCGTGACCAGCCTACCCGCTCCCGGTCTGCAATTCATTCGGCGCACGTCGGCCGAAGAACCGATCGGGAGTGGGACGTCCAGCGGAGGCGCGTCGCCGTCCCAACTGCACTCTGAAAACGCACCCCACTCTGCGGGTGCTGCCGCAACTCCCACCGGCAGTGGTTCCAGTTGGCAGACTCGCTGAACCTCGCGTTCCTTCGACCAGCTCTGTCCCGCACGTGGACCTCTGCAAGTCAGGCTCTACAATAGAGTCGCTCGGCAATGACCGAGCCGACGTGGGGAAAGTGCGGAGATACCGTCTCGGTAGGCTTCTGAGTTTTCCCCTGTTCGTAGTTCGAACGCCTTTTGTCGGTCGTTTTCCGCTCGAGTGATGATTGTGCCTTCCTTTTTCATAGGATCTGTGGAGATCGATCCGCCGATCTTGCAGGCTCCGATGGCCGGATTCACCAACTACGCGTTCCGTCAGATTGTGCGCGATTACGGCGGAGTCGGCTTGTTGGCGACGGAGATGGTCAGTGCTCGCAGTTTTGCGTGGCTGAACGATCATGAAGCCGAGTTTCCCGATCGGCTGTGGGGCGTCACTGATGAGCCTCGTCCGCTGGCGGTGCAGATGTGGGACAACGATCCGGAAACACTGGCTCGCGTGGGACATCTTCTGGCGACCCGCTTTCGCGTCAGCGTCGTCGACCTCAATTTCGGGTGTCCGGTCAAGCAGGTCACGGAGCGGGCTCATAGCGGCTCGTACTTGCTAAAGACTCCCGATCGCGTTGGACGAATCGTCGAAAAAGTCGTGGCCGCTTGTGCACCGACGCCGGTCACCGCGAAGATTCGTCTGGGATGTTCGCGCGACCAGATCACCGCGCCCGATGTAGTGCAGGCGATTGAGGGAGCGGGCGGAGCGGCCGTTACCGTTCACGGTCGAACGGCCAAGGACTTTTTCAAGGGGACGGCGGATTGGGACCGCATCGCCGAGCTGAAACGGTATCTGCGCCGAATTCCCCTGATCGGAAACGGAGACTTGGATGATCCTCACAAGGTGGCGGAAGCGTTTCGGCGCTACGGTGTCGATGGTGTCATGATCGCGCGAGCATGCCTCGGAAGGCCGTGGCTGTTCCGACAGGCGGCATGCGCGGTTCGTGGCGAGCCGGTTCCCGCCGATCCGTCTCCGGCCGAACAGCAGGCATGTCTCAAGCGGCACTTCGCACTGGTGCTGGATCGCTTTGGTGAGGCCAAAGGGACGCTGCTCATGCGCAAGTATGCTTGCTGTTATGCTCAAGGTCGGCGGGGAGCCCGGGACTTCCGCCGCGCTGTTTCGAAGGCGCCCGATGCGGCAACACTTTGGCGACTCTTCGATGAACAGTTTCCCGGCGTGGAGCGTTCTCGCCGAGAAGGGATCGAGGAGCGTGGCGAATGGTGTGGGACTTCGGTTTGAGCGATCGAGGAGAAGCGCCGCCTGGAGTAGCGGCCCAGGCGAGCGCCTTCCCGTACATCCTTTTCGGCTTGCGAAAAGACTTCAACTACGGTTTCCGATGTCGGACCGGTACCAGCTTCTGGGCACGTTCGCCGTAGATGTCTCCGATGTAGAGATTGCCTTCACGGTCCTGAGCGATGCAGTGAACTCCGACGGTCTCTCCCGGCTTGAGTCTCGTGACGTCGGGATGGTTCTTGTCGTTGCCGATGTCCCCCAGTGGTAAAGTCCAGACTTGCTGGACACGGCCATCGGTCGAGAATCGCACGAGGATTTGGTCTTTGTACTCGGGGTACTTCCCATGGCGGCGCCACCAGTGGGGTGACGAGCCGCAGACCCAGATCTCGTCTCGCGAATCGATGTGGATTCCCCACGGCATCACGATATTCGACCATTGCTGCAGGAAGTGGCCGTCTTGATCGAAGACCTGGATTCGACCGCTGTTGCGGTCCGCCACGTAGAGTTTTCCTTTCGAGTCGACGACGATGGCGTGTGGCAAGATGAATTGGCCGGGCCGCGAACCATATTCGCCCCACGCTTTGACAAACCGGCCTTCTTTATCGAAATGGACGATGCGCCGGTTGCCATACCCATCTGTCACGAAAATGTCACCGTTGGGAGTAACCGCCATATCGGTCGGCATGTTCAAATGCCGCTCATCTTCGCCTTTTTCTCCCTTGACACCGAGCGTCAGCAGAAGCTTGCCCTCGGGCGTATACTTTTGCACGACGTGAAGTCCGAAGTCCGCCACCCAGACATTCCCTTCCGGCCCGATGCGGAGCTGGTGCGGGTTGACGAACCGTCCCTTCCCCCAACTCCGAACGAACCGTCCCTTCGGCGTGTAGACCTGCACCGGATCAGGGCCTTTTCGGAAGATCCAAATGTTTCCTTGAGCGTCGATGTCGAGGCCCGAGACCCAGCCGCGTCCGCTGATCGAATCGGGACGTTGCGGCCACGTGGGATCGACGTCGTATTCGATGATGACCGGTTCCTTCGCCCATGAGGGATACTGGGCGAGGAGCCGGCCACTCGCGAAAAGTCCCAGGGTGCAACTGAGTAGAGCCGTCCACTGTTTGGAGCGGCAGGGAAGTTGAACGGGCGTCATGGAGTCGCTCTCTTGGCAGATTATGGCAAATCAGGCGAACGTTCGAACACGCGCATGGCGAGCGCTCAGTATAGACTTCTCCGCAGTGCTTCCAAGACGGAGGGGATATTATGTGTCGAGCGAAGGGAAACCCGGCCAGTCGCCAAAGACCTGATCGATCGCGTCGAGCCGCAGACCGCGATCGGCCCACCAAGGAGACTCTCCTTCACTCTCCTCAGCGGCCGAATCACTGAAAGGGTCAATCCAGACTTCATCCCAAACTTCGTCGGCGCCGACGAGGCGAGCTGACTTCCAGCCTTCGATGCGCTGGTAGAATCGTTCGCTGCGCTGTTCGAGTTGATTGCGGCGGACGCGGAAGCGGCTGTCGGCGATTCCCCCTTGAAGTGTCACCTGATCGTTCGACCCATCGAGACCATAGACGTAGAGTCGATCGAAGTCACGCACTCGGCGTTGCTGGCTGCCAGCCGACCATTGACCTCCACCGGGCCCGCCGAGCCACTCTTCGGCCAGAGAACTTCCGTAGAAGCGAGCCACATCGTCCTTGCCTCCACCGCCCGCCACATCGAGGCTTTCGATGCCTTGCAGGCGGACGTGGAATCCCGGTCCGAAGAACCGAACGGCATCTGCGTAGGACAAGAGTGTGTCATTGTCGGGACTGCCGATGAGCCGAGCTTCATCGCGGCCGGCGCCTCCGTCCAGATAGGCGCGATCGAATCCCCGACCGTGCAGTGCGAGACGCGACGATTTGAGACGGACTGAATCGGGTGTTACGACAAAGGTGTCTTTCCCTTCACTACCTTGGACGCGGAGTACATCGTCGTCCCCTCCTCCGCCGACGAGGTCGACCCAGCTGAGACCCGTCGCTTGAAGGGAAGTCGTGGGAGCTTCCCACTGAAGTGTCTCGTTTCGCCAGCGAGCCGTTTCCGACTGCCGACTCCCGTAGATCCGCAACCGGTCGGCTCCCTCTCCCAAGAAACGAATGGAGCGGATCTGATCGGCTCGCCATGCGTACCGGACACCTCCGAGGTTGACATGGATGCGCGTCCCCAGAGCGATGACGGTCATCTCGGTGAGGCCACCGGTGACGGTCAAGACGCCTCGGCGGAGCGCGACGCGATTGACCAGATCGATCGAGACAGGATCACCGGTCAAGTGTTCGACGAACCATCGCTCGCCGGTCGACACACGCACATCGATGCGCCAGCCTCCGAAGCGGTAGTCGCGCGCCGGTTCGATGGAGCTGCCGTCTTGACGTACCAGTCGCCAGTTGGGCGAGTCTCCGGAGGTGCGCAGCGTCAGCCATCCATCTTGCGAGGCGGTAAAAGTCGCTCGCGCGATTCCATCACCGAGTCGAACGTAGGTTTGGTCGATGGCTCCCAGGTCGATGGCTGCGGAGGTCTCGAGTTCTAACTGGACCTCATAACGCCCGATCCGTTCGGTCGGTGCGACCTCGAGGTAGTAATCTCGGCCTGGAACGACAGCGTAGACCCACTGGGTATCCTGAAGGATCCGTTCGGCACCGACGATTCTCGCGTCGAAGGGAGTGCCTCCGACACCGTTGATGTTTACTGAGAGCCATCCGGGGGCGGAGACTTGGAATCGGACGACGTCTCGATCCAGCGTCGTTTCTGCCAAACCCTGAATCGTGGCGACGTTGCCGACGATCCCGATCGATAAGGCGTCGGCCGTCGTGTCAGCGTAATCGTCGTCGGGAACGAGTGACGCAAGTGCGGCAGGAAGATCGAGTGCTGCGTAAGTGCGAGAAGTGAGCGGGTCGTAAACTGAGGACGCGGAGTTGCGAAGGACGGAGAGGATCGATTGGGGGGACGGCACGATCGTCTGGTAAACGCCCATGGCTTCGCGGACCAATGCAGCCGCCCCGGCGACGATAGGCGAGGCCATGCTGGTTCCCGAAGCGGCCGCCCAGTCGTCGTGGACGCGGTCACGGCTGAGGAGGTGATCCGGAACCGTGCTGACGATATTCTCCCCGGGAGCGGCCAGAGTCCGGGGCGAACGCTGGCTGAATCGGCTGAGACGCCCCTCGGCATCGAGGCTCGCGACGGGCAATACATAGGGACTGGCGGCCGGATAGCTGACGCCCGGTCGGCCGTATTGGGCGAAACTGTTTCCGGCAGCGGCTACGACGAGGATGCCGGATTCCCAGAGCGTCTTCAGTTCGTCTTCTAGGACGGCGTAGTCGGGGGGGCGGTTGCCGTTGTAGTTGGTACCGAGTGACAGGTTGACGGTGGTGATCGGATAGCGGAAGGCATTGCGGTTTCGGGCGATCCACCGCAGAGCCTGTTCGACCCACTCGAGTTTTCCGTTGCCGAGGTCGTCGAAGACGCGCAAGGCGACCAGGTCGACGCCGGGGGCGATGCCCGGGCGACGGTCATCGGCGGCGGCCAGAATGCCTGCGACGTGCGTCCCGTGGAATCCAGCGGGCGCATCGTCGTAGGGGTCGGAATCTTGTTCGGCCACGTCCCAGCCCCCGACGACGCGAGCTTCCGGGCCGAAGCCCCCTCCCAGAGCGCGTTGGTCATAGGCGATCCCCGTGTCGATGACGGCGACCGTCTGACCTTGCCCTGTGAGGCCGTACAGGCTGCGCACGTTGTCCAGTTGCACTCCGTCGCCGAATCGGCCGGTCGACTCGAGGGCCGTTTGGACCGATTCTTCCGTTGGGAGTGGACGTACCGGCCCCACTTCCCAACTCAAACTCGACAGCACACAGCGCGTCTCGAGTGGCTCGAACGTCGCCGGCCGGCGCTGAGCGCGGCGGCGAAGTCGCAAACGCATGGGTGCTCAATCAATGGGTGTAACATCAAATGGCGTTTGCTCGTTTCGATCGCGACTTGGGCAGGTCGGCGACGCAGAAGACGAGCATGGGGCTGCCGGAGCAGCCTGGGTTTTTGAGGGGAAAAGCATCGCGGCTTCGTGCCGCCACGCAAATATAGGTCGGCTTTAGCGAAAAGAAAGAAAAAATCGTAGCTTGGCGGCGTGGCGTACCGGCAGCGCGGATTTGACTCTATTTTCCGCCCTCCGTGTCCGACAACAGCAAAGGATGCGTTTTTCCCGGCATCGCTTTTCTCCCATCCTCGCTCCGTTGAACTCCTCCATGAGCAATCCACCGTTGAATTGGCTTTCCCGGCTCAAGTCCTTCCACCTGCGTTATCTTTCCAAGCCGAAAAGTGACCGTATCTTATTCCGGCTGGTTCACCGCTACGCGTGCCGGTCGGTCGTCGAGGTGGGGCTGACCGACCTGACACGCACGGTCAGGCTGTTGCAAGGTGCCTCGTGGCACAGGAGCGACCGTCCGGTTCGCTACACGGGAATCGACTCCTTCGATGCGCGGGAAGAGGACCAGCCCTCGCTGACACTCAAGGAGGCGCACCAGCGCCTGGCAGGAAGTTCTTGGAAGGCCCGATTTGCGCCGGGCCCCGCCCGATTCGTCTTGCGACGTTTGGCCAATGAGTTGGCGGAGACCGATCTGTTGTTGTTTTCCTCTCGTGAGCGACTCGAGGAAAACGACGACACGTGGTACTACATTCCGCGCATGTTGCACGAGTCGAGCATCGTCCTTGTAGAAACGGTCTCGCCCGAAGGAGATGCGCGATTTGAGCGGCTGGATGTGGAGGAAATCGGGCGGCGCGCTGAGTCGGCCGCGCGGCGGCGGCGCCGAGCGGCGTGACCTGAACGGTGGCTAATCGAACGGGTCTCGTCGGTCGTCGTCGACGTTGAAGAGCTCGCTGTCCGGCGCAAGGGAGTTGGGCAGATCGACAAGTTTCTGGGCGCTGCCGTCCGCAAAGAGCAGCAAGGGTTGAAGGAATTCGCCTTCACTGGCGAGTAGTTCCTCGACGGCCTCGTCTACCGAAAGGTCCGTGGGTTCCATCCAATGAACGGTCCGGTTGGATTCGATGATCATGACCGTCCGCGACGTCCCATCCGAGATCTGGCCAATTCGGCAGAATGCGTTTTCGCGGAGGACCGTTCGAGGCCCTACGACGGCGAGATAATTCGTGTGATACTCCGGGGCATCGATCCGTGGGTTCCTGAAACAGTCGGGCATTTGCGATTCCAGCCGTCGATTGGCCGGGTCATCCCATGGCTTGGAGAAGTCGTACTGCTCGTACAGTTGCGGATCGATGTGCTTTAGGATAGCGACACGCCAGCTATGTGGCGGTTTTTGGGTCTGTGGATCGGCGAACGAAGCGGCTGGGAAACAATTCCATTCGTCTTCATAATTGAGTATGGCAAGGCCAACTTTTTTCATTTGGTTGGACGATTCCACCTGCCTAGCCGCGTCGCGCGCCATTTGCACCGCGGGCAAGATCAACGCAGCGAGCACTCCAATCATCACGCATGATCCCAAGACAACGGCTACTCCCAGGACGACCCATAGAGCGACGTTGCTACCACTGGAAGTCGTCGTTGCTGGGGGATACGACGCCAGATTTCCGTTCGCTGCAGCAGGGCCTGTCGGGATCGTAATCGGTTGATGGCACGAGGCACACGTGCCAGATTGACCGGCGTATTCATCGGCCACCATGCGTTGAGTACCACAGTGTGGACAAGTAAAGGGGATCGGCACGAGAGTGTCTCCTGAACATGACGGCCATCGGAAAACAGAGTGTTCGTTCGAAAGAAAGGGGGACGGCGATTCCGTGCAAACGGAGCCACTTCCCGATGGCAACGTAGCAGATTAAGAAGGGGGAATCAACGCATCAGGCTCGTGGATGGCACGAGCGGTGCACGCGTTGGAGTCGCGACGTATCGACATGCGTATAGATTTGCGTCGTGGCGATGCTGGCGTGCCCCAACAGTTCCTGGACTTCCCGCAGGTCGGCGCCTCCAGCAAGCATGTGTGTGGCGAAACTGTGACGGAGCGTGTGGGGGCTGACCCGCTTAGGCAATCCGGCTCGCCGTGCATACTTTCGGACGATTTCCCAAATCGCCTCGCGACGCAATCGCCGTCCACTCTTGGACAGCAGAAGCCACGGAGGCGGCGAACCAGCTTTGGCAGCCAAACTGCCTCGCTCCCGGTTCAAGTATTCGGCAATCGCTTGCCGGGCGGCAGCGCCGAGCGGAAGGATCCGTTGTTTGCTCCCTTTGCCTTCGCAGAGGCAGTAGCGTTCCTTCAGGTGCACATTACGGACTTCCAGATGGGACACTTCGGAAGCTCGGCAACCTGTTGCATACAGCAACTCCAAGAGGGCGCGATCTCGGAGCGGAAAAGGATCTCGCGGCCGAGGGGCTCGCAGAAATCGATCGATCAGCCGAGGCGCAATGACTTCAGGAATCTTTTTCCAAAGCGTCTGACTGCCGAGCAATTCGGCCGGATTGTCCTGGACTCGGCCGTCCAACTGCAAGAAGCGGTAGTACATCCGGAGCGACGCGACATGACGGGCGATCGAAGCGGGCGCCAGCGACCGTGAGTGTAGCCAAGCGACATAGTCGGCTAGCTGCCGGACATCCATCGACGTCGGCGATCCCTTCTGGGACTTGGCCCATCTGAGAAACCGCCGCAAATCGCGCCGATAGGCGGCGACCGTGTTGTCCGACAACTGGCACTCGCGGCGCAGGAAATAGGTGAAGGCTTCAAGTTCCGACGAGGCAGAGCCGCCGGCTGAGCCGACTTGGCGCCGAAGTCGTCTGGGTTGTACAGGACGGACCATGTACCATGCGTTCGGCCGGCTTATTCCGTCGTCTTCAGCCGCACTCGGTTGGGCTGGTGCTAAGCTCTTAGTGCCGTTCGGGACGTAACGATTCGGTGCGTTGCTTCGCCATGCAAAACATCATCATCGAGAAACCTTACCAGTTCCTCCCTCCTTACCGAGGCACGTTTTGGTCATCTCTGATCAAGCGATTCAATCTCCACGCCATCTGGCTCAAACGCTGCCAGGGCGTGGAAAGCTACGAGCTGCGCCACGTCGACCGACTGCGCGCATCACTGGAGGCCGGCCATGGTATTCTGCTAGCGCCCAACCATTGCCGGTATGCGGATCCTTTGGCCTTGGGATGGCTGGCCAAAGAAGTCCGCTGTCATGTTTACGCGATGGCGAGTTGGCACTTGTTCCATCAGGGCCGGTTCTTTGCGTGGGCCATTCGAAGCATGGGGGCCTTCAGCGTCTATCGCGAAGGGGTCGACCGGCAGGCCATTCAGACCGCCATCGAAATCCTCACGTCCGCAGAACGACCGTTGATCATTTTTCCCGAAGGAGCCTTGACGCGCACCAATGACCATCTCCATGCGCTGCTCGACGGTGTCGCCTTCATCGCGCGGACGGCGGCCAAACGCCGAGCCGCCGCATCGCCACCAGGAAAGGTTGTCATCCATCCCGTGGCGCTGAAGTATCTCTTTCGCGGCAATCTGGACGAAGCTGCCGACGGCGTCTTGACCGACATCGAAAAGCGGCTCTCGTGGCGGCCCCAGCGCCACCTTTCCACGCCGGACCGTATTGCCAAGGTTGGCTACGCCCTGCTGGCTCTGAAGGAAATGGAGTACTTCGACCGGACGTTTGCCGATCCGCTGGCCCAGCGGCTGGAGCGGCTCATCGACCGGCTGCTGGGACCGTGGGAAGAGGAATGGTTCGGAGAAGTGCAATCGGGACGCGTGGTGCCTCGAGTCAAAGCACTGCGCATGAAGATCCTTCCCGATATGGTGGCGGGCCGAATTGACGAGGTCGAACGGCAACGTCGCTGGCACCAACTCGAAGATATCTACCTCGCCCAGCAGGTCTCCTGCTACCCGCCCGACTACCTCGCTTCCAGACCCACCGTCGACCGACTGTTGGAAACGATCGAGCGCTACGAGGAAGACCTGATGGGAAAGCCGCGAGTTCACGGCCATCTGCACGTCGTCATCGATGTAGGCGAAGCGATCGAGGTCCCGACGAGCCGCGAACGGGGGCGCAAACCTGATCCGCTGATGGCAGCACTGGAGGAACGCCTCCAAGGGATGCTCGATGCACTGGCCCGAGAATCGAGGGAAGTTTGAAGTGTGAAGTGTGAAGTGTGAAGTGTGAAGTGTGAGGCCTTGAGGAGGAAAAATGGGTAAGGGGCGAGGGGGGATGTGGTCGATAGGGAATGGAGGCCCTGCGACGCTGCTGGGGTCGGCGGTGGGCTGGCAGCCGCCGTTGTTGCACAAAAGGTTGGTTGTAGCAGCCAGTGGGATTGTAGCGAGGTGTGAGGATGATCCGTTACGCCGGTCACCGGGGAGGACGGGAACGAGTGCGGCGGTGGGTCTGGCGTGTGGTCGCCTATCCGGCTGCTGTCGCCTCGGTTTGGCTTGCCATCACCTGGTCACTTCGAGCTAACGCTGAGGAGCCGAGGGCGGCCACGCCGAAACGACCCTCGGTCACGCGAGCCTCAAGCCGCCCGAGTCCTGCGGTGGTTCGGCGCGTTGTCGCCGACTATTTCTCGAAGAAAGATGGCTACGAGCGAGGCGACCTGATCACGCGGCGCGACGTCCAGGCGATCTTGAAGCGGCTGCGGCAGCGCGGCATTGTGCCCAGGGACGCGAAAGAGATCCTCGGAGCGGCACTTCCGGAAAGCCATTTTCTGGTTGAACTCTCCAAGAGCACTCAAGGTCGCCGCTTCTTGCGCAAGACGAAGAACGAAGAGCTCATCTATGATCGACTCGACCGCATCGCCGGCGTTCCCAACGGCCAGCGCATGTTGCGGGATCTCGTGAAGCTACCTGACGCCCATCGTTACGCGCCGATACGACCGGCACGTGGGACGCCATCGATGTTGGAGCTCTTGCCCAAACGAGGCAGCAGCCGGACACGGACGATTCCCAACTATGCCAAGCCGACAGGAAGGATCTATACCGAAGCTGACCTCGTGAAGCGGCTTCGCGAAAGCCTGCGCTGAGCCGCCACAAGCCGGCTTGCGGGCTCAAGGACGCTGCAACTGTTCTCGAAGCCAGCCCGGGCGGTCGGTTGTGATGCCGTCGACGCCGAACGCGGCAAGCTCGCGAGCTCGCGCTGCATCATTCACGGTCCAGACATAGAGCTCTAAGCCGGCATCATGCACTGTTTTCACGAAATCGGCGTCCAGGAGTGCCGTATCGTTGACATCGATACCTTCAAAGTGGGAAGCAGCGGCCTGCTTCAGAATGTCCTCTAGCTCGGGTCGCCACTTGCCCGTTTCCTTGTCTTGTTCGAATCCGACAAGCCAGTAGACGGGAACTTTCGGAAGCGCCTTTTTGACCGCCTGGGCCACTTCGAGCGAAAACGCGATGACGACCGCGGACTCCTGATGTTGAGGCCAATTGCGGATCTGCTCGACGAGCGTTGGCACGATTTCGGGACCCGCTTTGACTTCGATGAAGAGCCGTTTGCGTGAGGGGACGGTGGCAAGCACCTGACGGAGTGTCGGAATCTTTTCGCCGGCGTAGCGAGCGTCCTTCCATGAGCCGATATCGAGCTGGTGCAGTTCCGCGAGGGACTGTTCTGCCACAGGTTTGTCACGGCCGCCGATGCGTTGCGTCGTGCGGTCGTGATAGGCAACGATATGGCCGTCACGCGTCAGGTAGATGTCGATCTCGACGGCGTCGGTGCGACGCTGCCAGGCGAGGTTGACCGACGAGAGCGAGTTTTCGGGAGCGTCGTAGCTGGCGCCGCGGTGAGCGATGATTTCGGGCATGGAGCGAGCTTGCGAACCAGGATCTTCGGCGACGCCCCATCCTCCCGAGCAGCACCAGACGAGGAAAGCGGCCGGCAAAGCCGCAGCAAGGACCTTCCATCGTCGAGTCGCATTCACCGGCGCGGCGTTCCTCTTCGCAGCTGTGGATTGCAGGCAGAAGTCTGGGGGCAGCTTCTTAAGGTTCCAAATGTCGTGTGCCATAGGAGTGGCGGTCCTCAAGGGCGGAGGCGTCGATGGGTGAGTTGCTTCAGATCTTGAGTTCGAGGGGGAACGGTGTCAAGCACTCCACGCCGTCGGCCGTGACGAGGTAATCGTTTTCGATGCGCATGCCGGCTTGGAGCTTGGGATCGTACAATCCCGGTTCGACGGTAAAGACATCTCCTTCGGCGAAGGTGTCGTCCCAGTACGGGTTCAGATGGGGAGCTTCATGGGGAAAGAGACCAATGCCGTGCCCGAGGTGGTGATTGAAGACTCCGCAAGGAGCTTCGGCCAAACGGGCTTGAGCGGCTTCGAAGAGGCCGCGAGCGGAGACGCCGGGACGGACATCCCGCTCGATCATCTCGAAAACAGCCGTAACATGTTCCCACGCGCAAAGTTGCTCCTCGGTGGGTTCGGTCACCGCGATAGTCCGAGCGTTATCCGCGAAGTAGCCTCGGAAAGCGGGTCCCAAATCGAGGATATACAATTCGCCTTTTTGGGCGAGGCGGTCTTGGCGTGGCGGACCCCCTCGAGAACCGCATTGGTAGTCGTTCCCCGTTCCGGTCAGCATTTCGCCGCACGCCTCGACGGCGGCAGCCTGGAGTTGATTGAAGACTTCGAGTTCCGAGATGCCTGGTTCAATGATTTCGCGCGCCCTTTGGTACATGGCACCGGTAGCCGCGATGGCTTTGCGAATTTTGGCAAGTTCATCCGGATCTTTGCGGCGGCGAAGTCGATAAAGGGTCGGTTCGACGTCCATCAGCGACGCATGGTCGAGAGGTAAGTGGTGGCTTGCGACGGAGAACTCGACGCCGATCCGGCGGGCCCCTTGGAGGCTGTTGAGTCGATCGCGCAGCACTTCGGCCGCGGCGGCTCGCTGGTCGTTGCGCAGCGTCGAGTGCATCTGCGCGGTGTACGTGGCTACATCGTCGGCGGCGACCTGGTCGGGGATTTGACGTTCCGGCCCGACCAGAACCGTGCGCCCGTCCGCCCAAAGTGCGGCATAGGGTTGGAAGGTCCAAGCGAAACGAGGGCCGGTCAGCCACTGGACGTGTTCGGTCAGTTGAACGATGACCAGATCGACCGATTCCTCTTGCATCCACTGAAGCAAACGCTGCTGGCGGCGGCGACATGCGGCGATGTCGATTCCCAGCTCGTCCATCGCAAAAGCCTCCCGGGGGACCGTAGGACTCTCTCCACGCGCCATGGGACTCGGGTGTGCGGCGCGAGCGACCGTAGTATAGTGGCCCTAGCGGGAGGCTGGCAGGTGGTGGCGAGCGGGATGGAGACGTGAGGTTGGGCATGAGCAACGGGCGGACGATCGCAATCGGCGACATCCACGGCTGCAGCGCTGCCTTGGATGGATTGCTTGAGGCTCTCGATGTCTCCTCGGAGGATACGGTGATCGTCCTGGGAGATGTTGTGGATCGAGGGCCCGATGTGCGCGGGGTCCTCGAACGCCTCTTGGCGTTGGAAAACGCATGCCGACTCGTGGCCATTCTCGGTAATCATGAAGCAATGATGCTTGAGGCGATCGAGCACGGCCGCGGGGTCGCTGCCTGGACGGAGTGTGGCGGAGCGGCAACATTGGCAAGCTATGGAAACGCCTTGAGCAATGTTCCCGACGAACATATGGAGTTCTTGC
Organism: Planctomycetaceae bacterium; assembly: GCA_015490875.1. GTDB lineage: Bacteria > Planctomycetota > Planctomycetia > Pirellulales > Pirellulaceae > S141-3. The sequence goes on along the minus strand of WFWZ01000152.1, from coordinate 1,348 downwards.
GACGCATGCGTTTGACCTATGAGGTGGAAACGCACTTTTTCATCCACGCCAACTACGTGGCGACGTTGCCGCTGGATAGACAACCGGTGTCGGTGGCATTGTGGGAACACCTGACGCACTTCGTGCCTCCACCGCATCTTTCCGGCAAGTGCGCGGTGGTCGGCCATACACCGCAGCAGAGCGGGGAAGTGCTGGATCTTGGGCACATCATTTGCTTGGACACGTATTGCGTCGGAGGCGGACGGCTGACGGCGATGTCGTTTCCTCAGAGGCAGCTGTGGCAGGTCGACCCGAAGGGAAGCTTGTGTCGCGACGGTGAACTGCTCCCGTTTTCGGACGACTGATCGCATCGTCCCGTGCCGCTGCGGGATGATGGGTCTAGGCGACGGAGGGTTGAGTGTGAAAAGGTGAGAAATTGGGAGAAACGACTCGCCTCGAGTTCTCAATTGCCTACAATGGACGAGGATGGGGAGGAATCGACGGCGAGGGAGTGCTACGATAAAGAGGTCAAGGCGGTTGGGGGAACTCGTGGAGAAGAGGAGTCCGTCTCGGGAAGAGTCCTCTTGCGAGTGTCCAGGAAGGTGTCGAGGGAAAGGCGTCTTGGGTTAGGGAGTTTGGATCGAGGATGTCGAGTTCGAGGAGTCAAGACCGATGGCATCGTTACAGGGTAAGTGTCTGGTCGCCAGTTCTCGTCTGCTGGATCCCAACTTCTTCCGGACCGTCGTCTTCTTGATCCAGCACGATGCCGAAGGGGCGCTCGGCGTTGTGTTGACCCGGCCCATGTCCAACACGGTGGGCAGCTTATGGGAACAAGTGTGTGGTGAACCGTGTGACAATGGCGAGCGCGTCTATTGGGGAGGACCGGTCAACGGACCGGTGCTCATGTTGCACACCGACGTGGCGGCGTCGCAGGATGAGATTCTCCCCGGACTCTATTTGGCCGCCGATCGTGAGCAGTTGGAGCGGGTGCTTCAGGAGGATGAGCATCGTTATCGGGTCTTTGTCGGCTATTCCGGATGGGGGCCGGGGCAACTCGAGTCAGAACTGGCCGAGGGAAGTTGGCTAGTGGCCCCGGGGAGTCTCGAGACGGTCTTTTCCGAAAGCGAAGAACTTTGGGAAGAGCTCATCGAACAAATCGGCGGCGCGGCGCTGGCACCTCTGTTGGGTTCGATACCGGTACCTCAGGATCCCAGTTGGAATTGACGGCCGAGTTCTGATGCAGATCCAGTGCGGTCAGTGCCGACAGTTGCTCGAGGTCCCGGATGGCTCGGGGGGGCAGAGGACATTCTGTCCTCACTGCGGAGCTTCGCTTGAGATCCCCGATGTGGCGGAATTGGTAGAGCCTTCC
>WFWZ01000151.1 GCA_015490875.1 Planctomycetaceae bacterium | reverse complement strand
TATACTCTGGTGATCGGATTTCTACCGAACGCACGACCGAGCATCCCTCTCTCTGTAACGGAATTCCGCCCATGCCGAGTCGCCTGGCGCCCCACGTCTCCTCGATCCGATCCAAGTTTCCGTCTCTGGAGCGAACCGTAGCCGGCTCGCAGGCCATCTTCCTCGATGGACCGGCGGGAACTCAGGTCCCCCATGAGGTGATCGAAGCGATTGGCGAGTATCTTCGACTCCGGAACGCCAATCATGGTGGAAAGTTTGCGACCAGTCGCGAAAGTGACGCCATGTTGGCTGAGGTGCACCAGGCGGCGGCCGACTTCGTGGGGACGAGTGATCCGGCGACGGTCTCTTTCGGGCCCAATATGACGACACTCACGTTCCACTTTTCCCGGGCTCTGGCCCGGACCTGGCATGCGGGTGACGAAGTGATCGTGACCCGTCTGGACCACGACGCCAACATTCGGCCCTGGGTCTTGGCGGCTCGCGATGTGGGGGCACGCGTGCGCTGGGTCGACGTTCGACCGGACGACGGGACGTTAGAGTTGGACCAGCTGGAAGGCTACCTGAACGAGCGGACGCGGCTGGTCGCTGTTGGGTTGGCGTCGAATGCTTTGGGCACCGTCAACCCGGTTGGCCGGATTGTGGAACGAGCTCACGCCGTCGGGGCCGAGGTGTTCGTGGATGCCGTCCATTGGGCTCCGCATCGGCGGACCAACGTGACTGAACTAGGATGCGACTATCTGGTCTGCTCTGCGTACAAGTTCTTTGGACCGCACATCGGGATTTTGTGGGGGCGGCGTGAGCGGATGGAAGTGCTGCCGGCTTACAAGCTGCGTCCGGTACCCGACCGGGTTCCCGATCGATGGATGACGGGAACGCAGAACCATGAATGTTTGGCGGGCGTTCTGGCGGCGATCGAGTACCTGGCCGATCTGGGACGACGCCTCTGCGGAGAGCCTCAGCGTGATCGGCGAGCCGCGTTGGAGGTGGCCTATGAGGCGATTGCCGCGTATGAGCGTCAACTCTGTTGGCGGCTGATCGACGGATTGCGATCGATTCCCGGGTTGCGGATCTGGGGGATCACCGATCCGCGGCGCGCGGCTGAGCGTCTACCGACTGTGGCGTGGACTCATCCGGACTACACGTCGGCCGAACTGGCAAGTCTGCTGGGGGATCGAGGAATCTTTACTTGGCATGGCCACTATTATGCGATCGAGTTGACCAGTGCGTTGGGACTCGAGCCGCACGGGATGCTGCGTATGGGGATCACGCATTACAACACGAGTGAGGAGATCGACCGGACGGTAGCGACCGTCGGCAGTCTCCTGAGCCGTCAATCCTGACGATGCCGGAACTGATCCTCAGTCTCTGGTTTGCGATCGCTCTCGGCGAGGCCGGCGAGTAGGCCGGGAGGGGCTCCCAACTCGCGGGCTCTCGTGATGTCGGCTCGGAAACCAGCGTCATCGCCGGTCTTGCGGCATGTCCAGGCTCGAGCGACCAGAGGTTGCCACTGATCGGGATTCATTTTTGCGAGCAAGTCTTGGTGCCATCGAGCGGCGGGCCAATTCGCTTCCTGAGCGAATTGGATAGCGCAGTCCCAATACCAGGCTCGCATCTGGTCGGTTGGAACCTCTTCGGCAGCCAGGCGGTAGGCCTCCTTGGCTGCCGACCACTGGTGATCTTGCGCGAACGATCGTCCTTTTCGAGCATGCAAGGTCCTGTGATCTTTGTGGTTGGCCAGGAGTTGGTCCAAGTGCCACCTGGCGGTAAACGTTCGACCAGCCTGTTCGGCTTCCCTTGCACGCACCTGATACCATCGGTGCCGGTTCATATGGGGAACAAGCTGCCAAGGCGCCGAGCCGTAATCTGCCTGCCAGCGAGCGCGACGACGCTCGAACTCGTCGCGAGTCAAACGAACGACGCCCGCTTGCTCGTCGTACCGCATCGCCGTAGCCAGTTCCACGGCGCGCGTGAGGCGACCGACGTCTCCTTCGAGCGGGCGGGGAAGCGGCCATGAACGGATCGTGCCGTCGGCCGCGATGGTCTTGAGGTTGCGACCGTCCTGCGTAAAGCGAACGCCACAGACCCCGACCGGCTGATAAAGCGTCGCTCCAAGCGGTTTCGATGCCGCGACATCCCAGACTTGTACGGTGCCATCTTCGTGCCCTGCCGCCACGTACCGGCTGTCCGGACTGAAAGTGAAGCAGGAGGACTGGAGCTTTCCGATGGGAGTCGGAGGTCCGAGCGGTTTGAGCGTTGGAAGGTCCCAAAGCTGAAACGAGCTGTAGCCGCTGCTGATCAATACGGTTCGACCATTGGGACTGAAGATCTGCTGCGGATCCTTGAGGACGCGTCCGGCGGTGACGGGAGCCGAGAAGGCAAGCGTTCCGAGCTTCTTGCCCGAGTGTGCGTCCCAGACGTGGAAACCGGTCCGTGAGCACATGGCAAGGATTTTTGTGCCGTCGGGGGAGAAGGTAATTGCCTGTACCGGCTCGTTATGACGCAAAGGAGGCACGATTTCGCGGCGCGTCGCCAGATCCCAGAGCCTCGCTTCCCGACTCCATGTGCCCGCCACGAGCTTTGTCCCATCGGGCGAGAACGCCAGATCCAAGACCATATCCTGCTGGTGGAGCGCCTTTCCGACTTGCTTCCCGGTGGCGAGATCCCAGATGCGGACCGTGTGATCGTGGCCACCGACGGCCAGCAGTTTGTCATCGGGAGAGAACGCCAGCGCCTGAGCACTGTTACGTTGGGGAATGGGCTTGCCGACGATGTTCCCTGTGTCGACATCCCAAACGATCACGGGTGCCAAGTGTCCAGGCTGGTATCCCGAGGCGACCGCGGCGATGCGGTCTCCCCGATGGGAAACAGCCAGACGAGGTGTTCCCCAGCGCGCTTGATGGAGTACGGGCACGCCGACCGGCCGACCGTTGTTCCAGCCGAAGCACCGTACCATTCTCGGGACGGACGCGACGAGGAAGACGCGGCTACCGTCAGGACAAGACGTGGTTCGCATGAAATCGACTTGGACGGCAGTCCTGGTCCGAGGGACCGGAGCGAACATCGCCTCCGACGAGTTTGTGCGGGGCCGTCTCCAGATCTGCAGTCCGTCATTTCGCTGATAGTACATCGTACCATCGGGGCTGATGACTTGTTTCGCAAGCGTCACCATCCGACCGTCGGCCAAGAAGGACTTGGGCGCCTCACCAACGGGCTCGTAGCCGGCGATTCTCACCAGTTTGCGTTCAGCCGCTTGCCACTCCACCACGGTGCTCGCGCGCTCACTGAAGGCGATGAGCAAGCGGCCATCAGGAGACCACGAAATACCCCGAAGGGAACTCCCGTCGCTTGCGGGCTGGAACGGCTTGCCGATGAATTCGCCCGTGGTCGCGTCGAGGATGAAAATCGAGTCACCGGAGACTCCCGCAATCCAGGCTCCCGAGGGAGCGAAGGCCACGCTCATCACTTTGGCCGGCGCGGGAGCCGATTTCCAAACCGTCTTGCCCGAGTCGCGGTCCCATAGCCAAACGGTGCCATCGAAGGAACTCGACACGAGCCGTGTTCCGTCCGGCGCCCAATCCGCGGCAACCACGCAATTGCTGTGGCCTTTGAACTTCCTCGAGCGCGCGCGCTTCCAAAAGTCCCAATCGGATACCCACCCTGGGAATCCCTGAGCGTCTTGTTCCCATCCCGACGCAAGCAGAATCGCGTCCTCGTGCGGGTGGTACGCCACCGATCCGACTCCGGGGTCGTCGGTGTTGATAGCCAGGCCGAGCGCGATGCCCGAGCGAACATCCCAATATTGCAAACGGACGTGTTTGGAACGAGGCCCGACGCGTCCGGCGGTGAGAAACTGTTGAGCATCCCGGCTGAAAGCCCCGACGGAGTGCCGGGTGTCGAGCCAGCTCACCAGAGTCGGGATGCGGGCGCTCCACGAGGCCAGGTGGGTGCGCACGATGCGTTGGTGGTCGGGGTCGCTCGACGTCTTCAGACTCGCCACCATCCAGTGAAGAGCTTCGGAGATCCTCCCCTCATCGGCCAATTCGAGTCCCCGTTCCAACAGGAGGTCGGCCGATTGCTGCCTGGCGCGGTTGCGTTCCCGCGAGGCGACGCGGTTGGCGGCCTCCGCTTTGCGTCTCAGCTCTTCGGCCGTCTCTCTCGCTCGATCTGCGTCTCGAGCGCGATGGCTCGCCTGAATGGCGAAGAAGCCGGAGACGACGGCGGCGAGCGTGAGCAACGCGACGAACATCGTCACGCTCAGCACGAGTCCTCGATTCTTGCGAGTGAATTTCTGGATGCGATAGAAGGTAGATGGGGGGCGTGCTTCGATCGGTTCGTCTCGGAGGTATCGCTCGATGTCGCGTGCCAGCGCGCTGGCGGTTTCATAGCGTCGGTTGCGGTCCTTCTCCAGGGCCTTCATGACGATCCAGTCGAGGTCGCCTCGGAGGATGGCCCCCAGCCTTTCCGGCTTGGTGCTGCGTTGTTCAGAGATAGCCGGCAGGATTTCCGTGGAGCTGCTCAGTCGGGCGCTCGGTTTGGCGGGCTCTTCCTCACGAATCAGCCGAAGCGATTCGGTGAAGACTGTTTGCGTCAAGCGATGCTGATCGAGTGGCGTCGTTCCGGTGAGCAATTCGTACAACAGGACACCGAGGGAGTAGATATCGCTGCGGGTGTCGACATCGATCTGACTCAACTCGGCCTGTTCCGGCGACATGTACTCTAGTGTGCCGATCACCTGCCCGAACCTTGTGAACATGGTGCGATCGGTCAGGCGCTGTTCCAGGGCCTTGGCCACGCCGAAGTCGATGATCTTGGGAACCGGCTTTCCGTCATACAGGCATACCAGGACATTGGCGGGCTTGATATCTCGGTGGATGATCCCCTTCTGGTGCGCATGCTGGATTGCGTGGCAGACCGGAACGAACAACTCCAGGCGTTCTCGCACGGTCAGCCTATGGTGATCGCAATACTCCGTGATATGGCGGCCTCGCACCAATTCCATGACGAAATAGGGGAGCCCGTTATCGGTCATACCGGCGTCGAAGACCTTGGCGATACTCATGTGGTCCATCATGGCGAACGCTTGCCGCTCCGCCTCGAACCGTGCCACGACCTGTTTGGAATCCATGCCCGGTTTGATGATCTTCATCGCCACGCGGCGTTTGACGGGATGCTCCTGGTCGCACATGTAGACGATCCCCATCCCTCCTTCGCCAATCGGTTGCAGGAGCTTGTAGGGACCGATGCGCGTCCCCGCGAGGTCGCTTGGATCGTCACGCCCGACCGATGGCCCCTCCAGTTTTCGGGGCATTCCCGAATTTCCTGTGCGGTCGCGACTTGCCGATTCCTTCACGGCATCTCGCAACGATGCAAGTAGCGGGTCGTCCTCCGTCTGAACGGACTCGAGTACTTCGGTACATTGCCGGCATGACCGGATGTGATCTTCGGTGCGCTCGTGGGCATCTCCGGAAAGACGTCCCATGAGGAAATCGCGGAGCTGGGTTGCCGTCGGATGTTCTCCATTCGAATCGCTCATGTTGACCTCGCCCATATGCAAACTTCATCCGTACCGGCGTGGCGACGAGGAACCAGTACGGCGATGGTCCGAGACGGCTCTCAACCCCCCAGAGGCAGACCTGCATCATTAGAATGGACGAAACCGAGGAGATTCTTTCACCTTTCCTACAGATTCTCCAGAAACTCACGGGCTTCGGTGCGCAGTCTTCGCATAACGCGGGACTTGGCGACGTAGACGGCACCGACCGACATGTCCAGCTCTTCCGCCACTTCCTGCGGCGATGCACCGTCGATCGCCAACCGCTGGAATGCTTTCATGGTCTGAGGTTGAAAGTCGACGGAGATCAGTCGCAGCAGTTCGGCTAAGACATATCGGTCGTGTTCCCGATCCCACATCCGGTCGAGTTCGCCGCTTGAGCCTTCCACTTGCTGCAACAGACTGCTGAAAGCCGTTCCCCCCACCGGCTGTCCGCGTGCCTGCTTCGTCCGCCAATAGCTCTTTTCGATGTAGACGGTGACGTTGCGCAGCCATCGCCGAAAGGCTCCCCGCCTGCCGCAGTGTACGAACGCCGGTAGCTCACGTGCCACCACCAGCATCGTTTCCTGCACGAGGTCTTCTGCGTCGGCGTGAGGGATGGGCCCGCGTCGGAACCATCGATAAAGGAAAGGGCGATAAAGTTCATTGAGACGCCACCACGCATTGGGGGCGCCGGAAGAGACCTGTTCGAGTAGCGAGTGGCTGGTCGACTCCATCGAGACGTCCTCAGCCCCAAGCCTCAAGTGACCGGTCGCCCGGCATGGAAAAGACGGCACCCAGTATAACGGGGTCGGCGCCGACTGCAAACGTTCCGCACGGGGACTTTCGACGGGGTCCCAACAGTCTCGCCCCCGTGCCTTCTCCAGGCGAATTCGGAAATGTGGCGGCTTTTGTGTAAGAATCGAGCCGGTTTGCGCAATCTCCTCTCCTGAGCCATTCGGCCCAAGTCTTCGATTCCTCTCACCGGAGGTTCCATCATGCACGTCTGTCGCGGTTCTAGTTCGGGAAGCTCAGGAGCGCGGAAGTCGCGTCGATCGAAACGCAATCGCCGCAAGTCCCGGCGGGCGAGGGGGTCCACCCTGCGGCGGCATCTGGCGATCGATCCCCTCGAGGACCGGCGGATGCTGGCCGTGCTCAATGTGACGACCACGGCCGACGTGATCGATCCGAACGACGGTCAGATGTCGCTCCGCGAGGCGATCATCGCCTCGAATACGACTCCCGGAACCGACACGATCATCCTCCCCTCCGGCCAGTACGATCTGACTCGCGCCGGAAAAGGCGAAGACGCTGCACGGACCGGCGACCTCGACATTCTCGATAGCGTCACAATCTTCGGTGCCGGCGCCGGCAAAGTCCTGCGAGGTGAACAGCTCTTGCCCGGACAAAACGAGCTCCTCTCCCCTCCCACCATTATCAACGCATCTGGACTCGACCGCGTGTTCGAAGTGCTGATCGGTCCGCAGAGCTCGGGCAACCCCAAGGTGAAGATCGCCGGCGTGGAAATTACAGGCGGATCGGAGGATGTGGGCGGCGGCCTTCTCAATCGGGGCGGCGTCGTGACTCTCGCCGACAGCGCCATTCGCGGCAACGAGGCCTTTTCCGCCGGCGGATCGTTCTACAACGATATCTCCGACCCCGATGTCAACCGGCGAGGTCTGGTTCGCCTGACCAATACGCGGATGTTCGACAACACGACCAACGGGATCAACCGCGAAGAGGCCTTGACTCGCAGCGCCACGCTGATCGTCGATGCGGCCGGCGAAATCCTGGACGCGGTGGATACCTTCTTCGACAAGATGCTCACCGCCGTCGAACCAGCTTTCGCAACCTTCGACCTTCCGATCATCGGAGATCAACTGCGCGAAGGGTTGGAGCCGGTTATCGATGCGTTCCAGACGATGCGCACCGAGACGCGCGACTTCCTCTCTGAAGTTCTCAGCTTCAGTCGTGGCGCGATCGAGAAGTATCCGGGAGTCACCGTCCCGGAACTCGTCCAAAACGCTCTGTTTCTGGCCCTGGCCCCGTTCGACAACGGCTTGGCGAAATTGAGCGATCTCTTCAAGGATGCTTTCGTCGGACTCGGGATCGACATCCCCAAGTTCAACCTGAATCTGCTCAAGGACGGACCGGACCTCGGAGCGGGCATCGACCCCGACGACATCGTGTTCGAACTGGGACAGGACCGCGAAGGGACGTATTGGTTCGAGTTCCGGTTCCAGGTCGGCCAGCGCATCGTCTTCGATCTTCCCGATTTCGACTTGGGCTTCGATGACATCGCTCGATTCATGACCGGCAAGAACAGCCTCGGTCAGGACGAGGACTTCGGCTCCTTCTTCGACGGGTTTCTCAATACGCTCGGGTTCAACGTCAGCGCCTCCAACGGCATCCGGTTCGACATGCGCTGGGACGCTCGGCTGGGATTCGGCCTGAGTGAAATCGCGTCCCAGAACGTCTACCTCGTGAGTTTCGCCACCGAGAACGGATTGCCCGACGGCCCGAGCGTTGAGGAGTTGCGGGCGAAGATCGACGTCTACGCGGCTCCCTCCACAGAAGCGGTCTCCTTTGGCGACTTGTTCACCGATGTCGTCACGACGCCGAATCTCAGCGCCACGGCCAACCTCGGTTTCATCCAGGCCAAGATCACGGACGGAACTCCCGCCGCCGTTCAGGTTACCGCTCCCCGTGGGATCGACATCGAATTGGACGATACGTACAACGTCGATCTGGAAATCATCGTCGACGACAACGATCCGGTGCGCATCGATGTGCCGAATGTTCCGACGATCGGACTGCTTCCCGTACTCAACGGCGCCATCATCGCCGCTTTCAAGACTCCACTTCCTCCGGTCAACTTCAGTCTCGATTTCAGTCGGATCGACGCGTTCTTCAATCCGAACTCGCCGACCACTCCGTCTCTTCTCCTCAACGCACGGTATCCCGAAATCAATCGACTCGAGATCCGTGGCGCGGAAAACCTCGGGTTCTTGCCGGTCCAATACGAGAATCGCCGGGTGCAGGGAATGGGGTTCGGAAACAACGCCGCCAGCACGGCGACGGAATTCCAGAACGCGGGAGGACGGCAGCTCGTCAAGAAGCAGGAACTCGTCGCCGAGTTCCCCGCTCCGGCCGAGGGTGTGATGATCGACAGTCCCGACTGGCGACTGTGGGTCGGCGGGCAGCGCGTCGACGTCGATGGACGAACGATCACCCAAGGCGGCAAGGCGATCCGGATCACCTTTCAGGAAATCAAGAATCGAAGCATCGACACGCTCGAGGAACTCAGGGCCAAACTCGAGCAACTGATCCAGGGGGAAATCGCCTCGAAAACGAATCTGTTCCCAGGGACCGTCGGCGTCGAAATCGTCAACGGAGATCGGTTCAAGCTTATTTCCTACGCGGATCCCAATGATCCGCTTTCCGAAGCACCACTGCTGACGACGACGTTTCCCGTCGTCGATCAGACCAAGTTGCGCGTGATCGCCGCCGTCGACGTGAAGAACCCTGACGATGATCCGGCCGGCCGCAAGGCGTCTCCCAACGATCAGCGATTCTTCAATCGGCTTCCCTATACCACGATCGTGGCGAACCAGAAGAATCTGATGAATGTCTTCTCGCCGCAACTGAAAGGCAAAGGCCAGGTTCGTCTCCATGTGAATGTCAACTCGGACAACTTCACGGGGCTCATCGAGCAGGCGCTGGGCGTCACGCAAGGGACGATCGGGCTGCCTCAAGTCGACTTCGACTTCAAGGTCGATGTCGACGTCGACCTGGCCGAAGCCCTGAAACAGGCATACAAGGTGGCGACCGGGGATGCGAAGCCGAGCGACTTGAAGAGCCTCGATAAGCTCAAGGACGTCTTCAAGATCAGCAGCTTCCAATTCGACAACATCCAACTCGATATTCGGAAGTTCATGGAATCGGTGGCCCTGCCCATCACCGACGCGTTCGTCGGCGTCCTCGAGCCAGCCATCGAGTTCATCGGCGATTCGGCGAATGACACGCGAAGCCTGCTCAATCAGCGCCTCCCGCTGATCAGCGATATTCTCGACCAGAAGGTCTCCATCGCCGGTGTGATCGAGGACATCGGGCTAGGCGACGAACTCGACGCCGCCATCGACGGTTTCGTTTCGGTGATCGATGCCGTGGCGGGACTCCGCGACAAAGTCGAATCCTTCCTCGACAGCGACGAATTCAAGCAGGCGGTCGACGAGAACGGAAAGTTCACCTTCGGCGGACTCGAACTCGTGTTCGATCCGACCAGTCCTTTCTTCTTTCCCAAGTTCAAACTTCCCCTGCCGACCGACCTGACGTCCGTCGCGGATAGCCTCGATGAGATCGGTATCGGCAGCTTCATGCGCACGTTTACCGCTCTGAGCTCTACGCAACCTCCCGGTTTCAGTTGGGACCTGTTCGAGCCGCAGAATATCTTCAACTTGCTGCTTGGCGAGCCGCTGAACATCGTGAGCTTCGGGCTGCCGACCATCGACTTCGACGCCGGGTTCGACGTCCGGTTCGGCTTCGAGGACCTGGCATTCGATATCTCAGGCTCGGCGACCTTCGACAGCAATCTCCGGTTCGTCTACGATTCGGTGGGCCTGGAACGGATCGTCCGAACCGCCGCCTCGGGACAGATCCCCGACTTCCGGGATCTTCTCGACGGATTCGCCATCCAGAACAACAAAGACGGTTTCGAATTCGGGGCGACGGCGAGGTTCGCGGGAACCGGGAGTATCGACACGCCCTTTTTTGAGGCGGACGGACGCGTCTTCATTACCGATCCGGACGACATCAACCTCCCGGCCTACGTAGGACTGGAACTGCTTGATCCCAACAACGATGGCAAATTCCGGCTCGATGAACTGTTCGCACTGACGAACGATTTCCGGAACCCCGAGCGTCTCTTCTGCATGTTCGATGTGCGAGCCGGAGCAGCCGTTGATATCGGCGGGAGCGCCACGCTGATCGCGCCCAATCCTTTCGGGTCCGATCTTCGCACCGACATCTCCGCCGACATGGGACTCAACACCGGCGCGTTCAGCCTGCTCGACTTGCTCGACTCGAAGTTCAAGTTCTGCGGAGGGGACGGATCGGGTAGTTCCAGCACGATCGTCGGAACGTTCAAGAGCCGGCCTCCGGTTCTCGCCGAGCCCGTCACGATCCATTCGAAACGGGTGCTGAGAATCAACACGGGACCGTTCGCCAGTGCGAGACTCTTCGGAGACACCGACGACACCGATGGCCCGGCGGAGGTCACGGTTCGAACCGATTCGAACGGACGCATCCTCGTTTCTGGATTCGGCGTCACGGACCAGGTGTACGACGGCGATTTCAGCCGCATTCTGGCGATCGGCGGACCGTACGGTGATACGTTCGACATGAGCGGCGTTGCCGACATTCCCGTGGAACTGGACGGTCAAGGAGGAAACGACACGCTGATCGGCGGGGCCGGAGACGACCAGATCGATGGAGGAGAGGGAGACGACGACCTGAGGGGCGGCCGTGGCAACGATACGCTGATCACGGGAACCGGGGCGAATGTCGTCTCGGACGGAGGCGGAGACGACCTGATCGACTTTAGTGACAACAGTGTGGCTGTGTCGTTCACTACCGACGGCGGCAGCGATACGGTTCTGGGATCGCGTTTCGACGACACGCTGACCGCCACGGGAATGCGCGGCGTTCGCTTTGAGGGCCGTCGAGGCAATGACATTCTCATCGGAGCTCTCGGCGACGATGTGCTGATCGGCGGTCTGGGGGACGACCAACTCGTGGGCAACGAGGGCGACGACGATCTCCAAGGTGGGTTCGGCGATGACTTGCTGAGTGGAGGAGACGGGAACGACCAACTCCGCGGCGGCCAGGATGACGATCAGCTTGCCGGTGGAGCCGGAGGGGATCAGTTGTTCGGCGATCAGGGGGACGACCTCCTCGATGTCGGGTTCGGAGATCTTCGAGCCGACGGCGGAACCGGCACGGACCGCTTCGTCTACAACGGTGTGGAGACGGGAAGCCGCGGTCGACTGACTGGACGATTCTACCGCATCGATGCCAGCTCGCTCGGAAGCGCCACTGTGCCATACGCCAATGTGGAGTTCGTCGACATCCTCTTGACGAGCGGAGATGCCGACGACTTGACCGTCGGCGGCGTGACTTTGCCGCTGACGGTCGATGCTGGTGGCGGCAACGACCGGATCCGCATCGACTCGGTGACTTCACCAACTGTCGTCCACTTGGGCCAAGGCGACGATACGTTGATCCTCGCCCGCTTCGACGATGCGCTTGCATTCGACGACGGAGGCGGCACCGATACGCTGGTCATCGATCGGTCCGCCGAGATGACACCGATGGCAGCGGTCATGACCCCCACTTCCATCTCCGGCTTTTTCAACCAGCCCGTTCCTATCGACGGCACGATCGAACGTTTCGAGTTCGAATTGGGGGCTGGAGATGACCAGTTGACCATCGAGGACACAAACGCGGGGGCCGTGATTTCCGTCCGAGGGAATGGAGGCGATGACCGGATCACCGTCGACAAGGTGCGCGGACCCCTGACTTCGGTGATCGGCGGCGAAGGTGACGATAGGGTGACACTCGTCGTCAACTCAGCGCCCGCGGGACTTCCGTCCGAATTCGGTGGTCTCGGTTTCGATGTCGAGACGGTCACCATCGACAACGCTTCCAACGCGACCAGCCTCGACTGGAGTCTCCGGAATCGAGTCGTTTACGCCGAGTCCGGAACGGTAGAACAGCAGTTCATCGAGGCGATCGGTGCCGAGAAAGTCGTCTTTCTGGGACACCCGTCCGGCCTGGACAACGTTGAGGTTCGCGACGGCCGTACGGTCGACAAGCAGATCGAAATCGCGGGCGAGAACGTCACGGTCACGAAACTCGAGGAAGTGCTCCGCGCCGAGGCGACTGAGAACGGCCTCCAGGCTCCCTTCAAGGCCGTTCAGGGACTCAACGATCTCGTGGAAATCGTCGTCAGTCCCGACGGGCGCAATCTGTATGCGCTCGGCGACAACAGCATCAATATATTCGAGATCGATCCGACCGACCGTCGGTTATTCTATCTGGGCACGACCGTCCTTCCCGTCTTGCCGGCAAGGCGAGGTCTGCGGTCAGGAGAAATGAAGTTCACTCCCGACGGCTTTCTCGAGGTCGTTTCCGAGAATCAGTTTTTCAGCTTTCAGCGGCGCGCCAGCGGATCGCTCAAACTGGTGAAAGGAGCGGGGGGCGCCGAAGCCCGGTTCGGCTATGGTCAATCCGATGCGCTCGACGTAGTCCAACTTCCTTCCGGCAAGGTGCGCGTCTATCAGGCCGTTCGAGGCAACCGATCGACCAACGTGCTTCCTGCCGTCCTCATGCACCAGTTCGAACGCTCCTATCCGGGCTTTCCCAAACTGACGACCTCATGGATCGAATACGACGACTACGGATACGCCGTCGACTTGGACATCCGACCCGACGGCCAGGAAATGTTGATCAGCCGCACGGAAGTTGGAACCAACCGTGCCACCCTCGAGACCAGGCCGATCAGTTCCAGCAGCGGTATCCTTGGCACGGAAAAGGTTCTTTCGACGACGCTCGCACCCGGCGCCGTGAAGTATCTCGACTCGACAACTTTCTACTATGTCTCGAAAAAAGGCCCCAATCCGACTCTGCAACTCTTCCGTCGCATACCCGGCTTCTCGGGGTGGGCTCCCCAGCAGACAATTTCCTTGCCCGGCGTCGCCGAGTCGTCCAGCGACATTCGACTCAGCTCCGACAACAAACGACTTTATGTGGTCTTGAAGGATACCAACGGGGTAGGTCGGACCCTCGTGCATTTCCGCATCTTGTCCAACAGTCGCCGGCTCGTCACCCGCCAAGATATCCCGCTCGGCTCCGAATCCACCGGTCGGATCGAGCTGCACCCGTCGCTGCCGCTGTTATTCGTTCCAGTCGGTGATGGAATCCGCGTCTTCGACATCACGCAGCCGAACGCTCCAGTGCTGATGCAGACTGTGACCAATGGTTCCAATCCGACGCGGCTCATTCCGAGCATCCAGGCGATCGCGTACGGGACCGACGACGAGCTGCCCGATCGACGGAAGAACCGAGTGTATGCCGTCAGTCCGACGGTCGGCGCGCTGATCGACATGACGCGGCTCGGCCAACCGTATTCGGTGCTTTGGCAGGGGTCGGGTGGAGTCGTCGGGCTGCGTGGCGCAGTCGACATCGACGTGAGCGTCGATGGGGATACCGTCTTCGTCGCCGCGCCCTCGGAAACTGCCGGCCGCTCCTCACTGACCGGATTTCGGCGAGGCAGCAACACGCTGTTGCAGATGTCGGACCGTCTCTCGAGCGTCGCGATTGGAACTCCTCGACTTGTCCAAGTGGGCCCGGGCGGCTCGACGATCTACCTCGTCGGTACCACCAAGAGTGCCGTCGTCAGCTTCAACGCGAGCGACGGGACATTGGCGAGGAAGGCCGACATCGACGCGACGGGGGCCGACCTGGCCGTGACGTCCGACGGCGATTTCCTTTACTGGACCGATCCCGATGCGGATCAGATCCGAATCTGGCAGCGGACTGACGCTGCGAATTACCAATACACGAGCGTCGGAGATGTCGCGTTGTCCGATCCCGATTCGATCGCGGTCAGTGGCGACGACCGGTTCGTCTACGTGGGCAGCCGCGCGGGCGCGACTCTTTCGGTCTTCAGCCGCGATCCGGCGACCGGTGTGCTGACGGAGATCCAAACCATCCGCAACGGCGAGGATGGCGTGCTCGGCATGCGGGGACTCAGCGACGTGTTGGTCAGCGGAGACGACGGCCTGGTCTACGTCGCCGGCGAAGAAGACAACACGATCGTCGTCTTCGCTCGCGATCCCGTCTCCGGGAAGCTGGTCTACGTCCAGCGGCTGCGCAACGGCTCGAAGGGCGTGACCGGACTCGCCGCGCCGACGGAACTCGCCGGCAATGTCAGCGGCACGATCGTCTATACGGCCAACTTGGGTGACTCGTTGAACCAAGGAGGTATCTCGTCTTTCCGAGCCGTGCAGCCGACATTCAGTCCGGATGTCGGCAAGATCATTCCGTCTCAAGGCACGATTACGTCCACGCTGACGATCAACGACGGACCCAGCGAGATCGACGATGTCGATGTGCTCCTCTATATCGTGCATGACAATGTGGAGGATCTCGACGTCTTCTTGACCAGCCCTTCTGGAACGCGCGTCGAACTCTTCACGGACGTCGGGGGCACAGGTGACAACCTCGTCGCCACGACGTTGGATGACCAGGCCTATGCCAGCATCGCTGGCGGCAGCGCGCCCTTCCGCGGGCGGTTCCGACCGGAAGGCTCTCTCGACCGTTTCCTCGGCGAGGACGCCAATGGCGTTTGGACTCTCGAGATCACCGACGACACGGCCTCGCCGGCCACCCTCAATGCGCTTACGGTGTTTGGTTTGACGTTCCGCTCTGTCGAGTCGCCGCGCTACGAGATGGAGTACGACGACGCCGTCGCGACTTTGGAAGTCGCCTCGGCCAACGCGTTCGATCAAGTCAGTATCCGCGATGTGCGGATCCCGCTCACCGTGCGGACGGAAGGGGGCTCGGACCAGGTCGTCGTGCTGAACACGGCTCCAGGCACAGCGGCGCCGATGTTTGTCGACCTGGGAAGCTCGAGCGCTCCGGCACTCGACGGCAACGATACGCTGGAGATTCGCAGCGTAGCGGTCGGCGCGGAGCCTGTCTTCCGCATGGGCGCCGGAGACGATCGGGTCTTTGTTTGGAGTACCAACACTGGCTCGTTGACGACGATCGATGCCGGCGACGGTGCCGATACCATTCGCGTGGCGGCTGACGAATTGTTCGGGGACGTTTCGATCGATGGAGGTAGTCCGTCGAACAACCCGCCCGCTCCCTTCGACCGATTGTTGTACGATGCGGCCGGCCTCGCCTTGGATCCTTCATCCAATCCCGTCGTGCCCGAAGGCAACATCCAGGCGCTGGGGCGCGCTCGCGTCTCCTACGTCGACATCGAAAACCTCGCCGCGATCACGGTGCCGCAGCCGGATTCCGGCGGACCGTACACGACGACTGAAGGTCAAGGTGTGTCGCTGGCTGGAACTGTCAAGGATCCGCAGTTATTCCCCAATGCGCTGTTCGAGTGGGACATCGACGGAGACGGCACGTTCGGAGATCGAGTCGGCGAGTCGGTTTCGCTGGAATGGTCGGATCTGGCCGCGTTTGGAATCGACGACGATGGAGATTACCCGATCGCCCTGAAAGTCACGAGCGAGGCGGAAGAGTATGACATCAGTTCCACGACGATTTCGGTCGCCAATGTGGCGCCCGTGTTGAACGTCATTGCCTCTCCGTCCCCGGTTGCGGCGGGTCGCCCGGTGACGCTGAACCTTACCGCCTCCGATCCGGGAGACGACACGATCACCCAGTGGACGATCGACTGGGGAGACGGCTCGGAACTCGAGACGTTCGAGGCGAACGACGCGACGGTCACGCACGTCTACGCCGATGATCGCGTCGGCAACAACACGATTGCTATCGAGGCATTCGATGAAGATGGAGGTCCATACACGGCGGATATCGTTGTCACCGTCGTCGAACGGCCAGCCATCGTTGGGGAAGAAAGTGTGGACGAGGGTTCCGTCTATACGCTTCAGTTGCAGAATCCCGGCGGAATCGTCATTGATCAATGGATCATCGATTGGGGCGACGGGAAGACGGAAACGGTCGCCGGCACGGCAACCGAAGCGACGCACGCGTATGCCGACAATGGGCTCGTGCGCATCACGGCCACCGCGCGCGACGACACGCAGGGAGTCGAGTCGATCGTCACACCCTGGTTCGTCGAGGTCCGAAACGTAGCGCCGGTGATCGACAGCGTCGCCCACGATGGTCCGGTCGACGACGGGTCGCCCGTTACCTTCACGGTCCAGGCTTCCGATCCGGCTTCCGCAGATGTGTTGACCTACGAGTTCGATTTCGACAACAACGGCCAATTCGAAGTGGCTGACAGCGACGGGGTCGTCCCACACGTGTTCCCCGCGGCGGGAACGTTCACGGTTGCCATGCGCGTGCGCGACGACGATGGAGGGCTCTCCGACGTTCGTACGCTCGATGTGACCGTCAACAACGTCGCTCCGACGATTTCCGCAGTCGCCCTGCAGAACGTCGCCACCGTCGAAGGGTCGCCGGCGGTCGTTCGTGTCGACGCGAGCGACTCGGCTCCCGAGGGACGGCTGACGTACGAGTTCGATTTCGACGACGACGGCCTCTTCGAAATCCAAACGGCTTCGCCGACGGCACAGCATGTCTATGGTGAAGACGGCGTCTATTTCGTCAACGTACGCGTCACCGACGAAGACGGATCATCGGCGACCGCCCGTCTCCGAGTCGACGTGGCGAATGCCGATCCGACGATCGACCGTGCCGACGTCAACCGCCGCGTTACGGAGAACGGACCGTTCTCACTCACGGTGCTCGCTTCCGATCCCGGCGGGGCGAACGACCCGCTCACGTACGAAGTCGACTTCGACAACAACGGTACCTTCGACGCTCGCAATTCCACCGGCGTCTTCGACTGGACGTTTCCCGATGACGGGACTTTTGCCGTCGGCATTCGCGTCTCCGACGACGACGGTGGGCAGACGATCGGTACTTTGGAAGTCACAGTGCTCAACGTTTCGCCCGTCATCGACTCGTTCGCCGTGGAACCTGCCGGCGGCAGCAACCGGGAAGTCTCTGTCTCGGCTGCGTTTTCCGATGTCGGCCTGCTCGACACGCACACTGCCGTGATCGACTGGGGCGATGGAACTCGGAGCACGACATCGGGCGGTATCACGCTCAACCAGGGCAGCGGCTCGGGGACGCTCTCGGCTCGCCACACCTACGCGGAGGCGGGCGTTTATCAGGTGGCGCTCGTGGTCCAGGACGACGACGGAGGTGCCGACCAGGCGGTCACCGAGACGTACCGGACAGGAGTCGCCTTGAAGAATGGCGAGCTCGTCATCGTCGGTACTCCGAAGAGAGACATTGTCTTCATCAGGCGGCACAAGGACAAAATCGAGGTCAAGGCCAGTTTTCTCGAGCCTCACAAGGTTGCGTTCAAGGCGGACCAGGTGAAATCCATCTCTGCCTGGCTGCTGGACGGCGCCGACCGCGCCTACATCGGAGGGCCGAAACATCACTCGACGATCAAGGTACCGGTGAGCATCTTCGCTGGAGCTGGAAACGACGACATCCATAGCCGGGCTTTGCAGAGCTACATCGATGGCGGCGACGGGAATGACTACCTATTTACCGGAGAGGGCGATGACACGATCGTCGATCTCAGCGGAAACAACCGCGTCTGGAGTGGCCGGGGCGATGACACGATTACTCTGGGGGCTGGAGCAGACAAGATTTGGAGCGACCGAGGCGACGACGTGATCGACGCCGGAGACGGTGACAACCGGATCTGGGCCGGCGAGGGTGACGACTCGATCACGGCCGGCGCCGGAGACGACCGCATCTCGGGCGGCCATGGGAACGATCTGATCGATGCCGGTGACGGCGACAACCGGATCCATGCGGGAGAAGGCGATGACCGTGTGACCGCCGGGGACGGTGACGATCGGATCGACGGAGATGATGGAAACGACGTGATTTTGGCTGGAGCGGGAAGCGACAAGGTGGAGGGCGGCAAAGGAAACGATATCGTGGTCGGCGGTGACGGGGACGACGAAATCGAAGGCGGGCGAGGTGATGACCTCTTGATCGGTGGTCGCGGGGCGGATGAACTGGAGGGAGAGCGAGGCGACGACATGGTGATCGCCGGCTATACGAATTTCGACGAGAACGCGCAGGCCCTCGACGAGATCCTGGAAAAATGGACCAAGAAGGATACGTACCAAGCCCGAGTCGCCAGCCTTCGAACGGGAACGAGCCCAAAACTTCTTCCGAAGGTCACCGTCTTCGACGACGGCGTCCAGGACATCGTCAAAGGGGAGAAAGGACGGGACTGGTTTTTCGCCGCCTTGGACGACATCCTTGAGGACCGCGACGACGACGAGGAGTGGGACGTTCTGTAGTGCTGCCTCCTCTTAACCCTTCCCCTGACGCTGCTGGCGTTTTTTACGCCGGCGTTCTTTCTCGCGCATCTTCTTGAGTTTGGCTCTTTCCTTGGGCGAGAGTCGCCGTCCGGTTCCCTTCTTCTTGACTTGGAGTTGGGCTCCGGGATCGAACATGCCGCTTTGCTGGAGTTCGCGGATGGCCTGGAGTCGTCCGCCCAATCCCTTTCCGGCAAGTTGCTGCATGATCGGGCTGATCATTTCGAATTGTTTGATGAGTTCGTTCACCGCTTGAGGCTCAACGCCGGCACCTCGCGCGATCCGGCGGCGGCGCGATGCGTCGATGATCTTCGGCTCGGCGCGCTCCTGAGGCGTCATCGCGTCGATGATACCGATGATCCTGCGCATTTCGCCGTCGCTGTCCTCGTTGGCCATCAGTTTCTGGATCTCGCCCATGCCGGGCATCAACCCCAGCATCTTTTGCATGAGCCCCGGTTGGCTCAGCTTCTGGAACTGAGTCTTGAAATCCTCGAGCGTGAATTTGCCTTCGCGAAGTTTTTCCTCGAGTTTCGCTTGTTCCTTCTCGTCGACGATGCGGCGAGCTTCGGTTACGAGTTGTCGGATGTCGCCGAGGCCCAGGATTCGGCTGGCCATTCCGTCGGGATAGAACTGTTCGAGCGCCGTAAGTTGCTCGCCGGTACCGATGAACTTGATGGGAACACCCGTGATGAACTTGACCGACAGAAGAGCACCGCCGCGCGCATCGCCATCGAGTTTGGTCATTATGACGCCGTCGAGTTCGAGGGCGTCGTTGAAAGCCTTGGCACTGTTGACGGCATCTTGACCTGTCATGCCGTCGACGACGAGATAGACCTGGTCGGGAGCGACCTCACGGTCGATGCGGGAGAGCTCATCCATGAGTTCTTGGTCGATGGCCAGCCGTCCTGCCGTGTCCAGAATCACGACGCGGACTTTGTCCTTACGAGCCTGCGCCACGGCATCTCGGCAGACCGTGACGGGATCCTTGGTGTCGCGGCGCGAGTAAACGGGGACCCCCAGTTGCTCACCCAGCACATGGAGCTGGTCGATGGCAGCCGGGCGCTGCAAGTCGGCGGCGACGAGCATCGGCTGGACGCCTTCTTCCAGGAGTAGCTTGGCCAACTTGCCGCAGGTGGTCGTTTTTCCCGATCCCTGCAGGCCGCACATCATCAGGACGTTGACGTCCTTGGTTAGATGCAACGAAGGGTCTACCGGCCCGAGAATCCGCACGAGCTCGTCATAGACGATGCCGACGAGTTGCTGGCTGGGGTCGAGCGAATTGAGAACGCGCTGGCCAAGCGCCTTTTTGGTGACCTCACGCATGAACTCCCGCACCACCGGGAAGCTGACGTCAGCCTCGAGCAGTGACTGCTCGACAAGCTTCAAGCCCTCGCGCATATTGGCTTCAGTAAGCTTGCCCTTCCCGCGCAGCGTCTTTAGTGCGGATTGGAGGCCTTCCTGAAGAGATTCGAACATGGCAGACCTGATCTCCTAGGGAACACGTTGTCCCGTGGGCGAGCCGCCGTCACGGGTAGTTCCCAAGTCTAGAGGCGCCGCTACGTTCCCGCGAGATGAGGTTTTTCGAGGAAGTAAGCAGCCGCTTCGAGGAGATCTCGCGTTTCGAACGGTTTGGCGACAATTCTGAGCCACTCGTCTTCCTCGGCTCTCATGTCGTATCCGGTGCAGAGCAGAATGGGAGTGTCAGGAGCCACCTGGCGGATCTTGGCGATGACGTCGCCACCGTTCTGGCCGGGCATCCGTTCGTCGAGGATCACCAAGTCCCACATCGAGCGATAACGGTCGAAAAGCTCCCATGCCTCGTGGCCGTTGGCCGCCGCCACCGGAGCAAACCCGCGAGACTCGAAAATGCGGACGAGGACGTCCCGGATCGTCGGCTCGTCTTCGGCAATCAAGATTTTCTCTCCAAATCCCTGGAGCTCACGGGTTGGTACGGTCGCGTGCCGGGCGGGACGATGGCACGGCCCTTCCGGCTGGGCAACGAGTGGAAGCTGGATGCGGAAGGTCGTTCCCACACCCGGTTCCGACTCCACATCGATCTCCCCTTCGTGCTCCTGAATGATGCCATATGCCACCGCCAGCCCGAGCCCCGTCCCTTTGCCGACACCCTTGGTCGTGAAAAACGGATCGAAGATCCTGCGGCAAGTGGCTTCATCCATGCCGGTCCCCGTGTCCGTCATCCGCAATTCGACGGTTCGCGGCGAACCGTCTTCTGCGTGACCGCTGTGGCGCGTGGCGATCTCGATCCAACCCCCTTCCGGCATGGCATCTCGCGCATTGAGACACAAGTTGGTCAAAACCTGCTCAAGCAGGTCTGGATCGGCGTCGACCGTCGCGGGAACGGCTTCCAGAGATGTCCGAATCTCGATGTGCGTGCCCAGTAACGGTTCCCACGTCTTGACAAACGAACGCACGAGCTGATTCAAGGAGATCGGGTGCCTGCGGAGACGTTTGCGGCGACCGAACTTGAGTAGCTTTCCCGTAAGTTCCGTGGCGCGCCGCACGGCTCGCAACGCTGTCTGCAGGTCGGCAGCCACCGACGTGGCCGGCGGAAGGATTTCAAGCGGAAACGAAACGTAACTCTGGATCACCTGCAACAGGTTGTTGAATTCGTGAGCAACCTGCCCTGTGACAACACCCATCGCATCGAGTCGCTGAAGCTGCCGGATGCGGTCTTCTTGTTCTTGGAGCTGCCGCTCGGACTGCTCGCGCTGTTCGATTTCCCGGCGGGCGAGCTGGGTTGCCACAGATGCCGATTGACGTAACCGCGTAGTTTCTGATTGAAGTTCCCGCTTCGTCGTCCACCATTGTGCAAGAACGGTTACAAGCTGGCGAACTTCAACAACGTCGATCGGCTTTCGTATGGGAAGCCATCGGCCGGGCTGAGAGAGCCTTTCTGTGACATGAAAGGATGTTGCATCGAAGCCTGACGCGCACAGGACGACATAGATGTCCGGGTCAACTTCCCATAGCCGCTCGATAGCCGGTAGATCCTCGGCACTTGGTGCCGCTGGAACCCCGACGAAAGCGATTCTGTAGGGGTGACCTGCGGCTGCCGCCTCTTGGACTTTCTCCCTCGCCTCCGTGGAGCTCTCGCAGTGGTCGACCCCGACCCGGTACGAGGATTCCTCGCGGGAGGCTTCTTCAAGCGGCAAGGGCGGAGTCGTATCACACTCGCAAGACATCCCCATCAGCGCTCGGTCCACGGCACGATGGACTGAACCATCCTTGTCGACGACCAACACGCAAAGATGCGTCGTGTCTGGTCGTTCGCTTTCCACCAGAGAAAAGGATGATAAGGGATAGTCTGATTCCATCGGTGTCTGCCCTGCTCCGTTGCGCACCCGATACGACACGTCTCCGACACGCCGACGAGGCTCGCCGTGGAAAAACCTACGATGACCACGGCCGTAAGGCGGCCACTTTTCCGCGGCACGCGTGTCGTTTTGCGGAAAACCTGCGGATCGGGGTCACAACCAGCGACCGAGGCATACTAGGCCACGGCGTATGCCGGGATCCCACCCTACGCCGCCCCCCCTGTCGCACGAGAATCGGATTCTGCTCCTCCGAGGTCGTCTAAGAGACGGCGCCGGAAGAACCGAAAAAAACGGTTGCAACGCGTCATTCAAAGCGGGTATAATCGCCCAACTAGGGGCATGGTCTCTTCTCCAATGAGGCGGGAAACCGTGGTGTCGATCCAGCCAACGGTGTTGATCTTGGACGATGACCCGGATGTCCGGGAATCGCTCCAGGCGTTGCTCGAATCCCGCGGATTCCATGTCGAAACTTTCGATTCGGTGGGGGAATTCTTGCAGGGGGCAACATCAAATAAGGCCCATTGCGCCGTCGTCGATTGGCGGCTTCCTGGAGCGACCGCCGTGGATGTCCTGCGACGAGCCCGCCAGGAGCAGTGCACGATCCCGTTCGTCGTCATCACGGGTTACGGTGATGTGCCGACCGCCGTCCGAGCCATGCAGGCCGGAGTTGCGGATTTCTTTACCAAGCCTCTAGAGACTCGCGAGCTGATTGCTCGGGTCGAAGAGCTGGCTCAGGAGGAAATCCAACGAGACTCCCAGCGCCTCGAGCAGCGAGAAGTCGGACAACGTCTTCAGTCCTTGACGCCACGCGAACGCGAAGTCCTCGAACGGGTCGTACAGGGCAAACCCACTAAGAAGATCGCCGAAGAGCTCGGGATCAGTGCCAAAACCGTCGAAGTGCACCGCAGCCACGTTACGCGCAAGATGCACGTTCGATCCGTGGCGGAACTCGTGCGGATCGTCACGAAATTCGAATTGGAACGCGACCCGGATTCGAAGAGATAGCTTGCGACAGGACCCCGCTAGCCACCCTGCTTCGCAACGAATGTGCCGCCATCGTCACTCGACTGTGACGCTCTTGGCCAAATTACGAGGCTTGTCGACATCGCACCCGCGAAGTACGGCGATATGATAAGCCAGTAGCTGTAGCGGCACGATATTCACGATCGGCTGCAAGAACTCCTCGACCTGCGGAACGTAGATCACTTCGTCGGCGAGTTGCTTCGTCTGGCTGTCCCCTTCCACAGTGACAGCGATGACGGGACCACCTCGTGCCTTGATTTCTTCCAGATTCGCCATCACTTTGTCGTAGACGAATCCCTGAGGAATAAGGAAGACACTCGGCGTGTGCTCATCCACTAAAGCAATCGGGCCGTGCTTCATCTCGGCTGCTGGGTATCCCTCTGCATGGATGTAGCTGATCTCCTTCAGCTTGAGTGCCCCTTCGAGCGCCGTCGGGAAATTCATCTGCCGCCCCAAATAGAGGAAGTTTCCAGCGTCGGCATACCGTTCCGCGATCCGACGTGTCACCTCGTGCGTTTGGAGTGCCTCTTCGACGGCGTCCGGCAACCGGCGCATCGCATCGATCATGCGCCGCCCCTGGTCGTAACTCAAATGATGAAGCCGCCCGAAATAAAGTGCCAACATGGCCATTGCCAGGCACTGGCTTGTATACGCCTTCGTCGAAGCGACTCCGATTTCCGGCCCCGCGTGCAGGTAGATACCTCCGTTCGCTTCCTGGGCGATCGTGCTCCCCACGACATTGCAAATCGCCAGCGTCGGATGACCTTTTCGCTTCAGTTCTCGCAGCGCCGCCAACGTGTCTGCCGTCTCGCCGCTTTGCGTAACGGCAAACAACAACGTGTCGGGCTCTAACGGCGGATTTCGATAACGCAGTTCGCTGGCGTATTCGACTTCGACCGGCAGTCGAGCATACTCCTCGATGAGATATTCACCGACAAGGGATGCATGCCAACTCGTGCCGCATGCTGTGATCAACAGGCGGCGAACCTGACGCAGCTCTTGGGGCCTTAAGTTGAGCCCCCCGAAAACGGCTGTCGCATCGTCGTCACTCAAGCGGCCTCGCATCGTGTTGCGCAGCGCTTCGGGTTGATCGAAAATCTCCTTCAACATGTAGTGGTCGTAGCCGCCGGTGCCGACGTCGGCCGCGTCCAACTCGAGCGACTCGATCTGATGACGAATGCGACCATGATCCCGGTGCCGCACCTCCAGACCGTCAGGCATGAGTAGCGCCAGTTGATGGTCGGCCAGGTAGACGATGCGATCGGTGTGGCCAGCAAGCGGCGATGCGTCGCTTGCCAGATAGTGGACTCCGTCCCCAATCCCGACGACGAGCGGACTTCCCAGACGGACACCAATGAGCCACTCGGGAGCGTCTCGGAAGAGAATGGCCAAACCATAGGTGCCCTGCAACTGAGCCACAGCTAGTTCCACCGCCTGGATCAACCGATCCTTGGGCGACGGCGCCGGCCCGCGTCGGTCGATCTGGCGCAGCGATTCGGCGATCAAATGAGCGACCACCTCGCTGTCGGTTTGCGACCGGAATTCGTAGCCAGCCGCCGCGAGACGCTCGCGCAGTGAGGCATGGTTCTCGATCACACCGTTGTGCACCAACGCCACCACGCCATCGCCTCCCAAATGAGGATGCGCATTGCGTTCGGTCGGCGCCCCATGCGTGGCCCAGCGAGTATGGCCAATCCCCGTCGCACCTGTCGGCGTCTGCTTTCGAACCTCGTCCGCCAGCGTCTCGATCCGACCGGGAGACTTGAGTACATGCAGGCGACGCCGATCGTCGAGCGTCGCGATCCCCGCACTGTCATACCCGCGGTATTCCAATCGCCGAAGACCCTCCAAGAGGAAATCGACCGCTCGGTCCTTCCCGACGTATCCCACAATGCCGCACATGGCTCAGATACCTGTTGGATGTTACGCCCCGTTTGTCCCTACGCCATCACCGAGCCCCCGCTCCCGAGCCCCCCGGTTCGCCCCTCACCGGAAGGGGCTCCTCGCGCATCGTTGTACCAAATCCAACGCGCCGGGGCAAAATCGAATTGCCGCCTGTCCCTCCAGGGGAATAGACGCCGTGTCGCTCTGAAAAGCCTAGCTCACGGGACTTCCCGCGGAGATCTCGGAGCCCCAGTACGCATGGGCACAACGATGAAGAGCACTCGCTACGCCTGGCGGCTCAACTGCAAGATCACACTTTCCGACGAGGTGCCGGGCATCGGGTAGGCGCGAATCCGACGCAACCGGACGCCGTGCATCAGGCCCAAATGACGAGCCTCTCCCCGCTCCTGCACCCACTTGGGCCCCTTTACCGCAAGTAGGCGGCCGAAATAGTGCCACCGCCCCTGGAACCACCGAGCGAGCTTGGGAAGCGGCCCGACGGCGCGAGCTGTCAGGGAATCGAAGCGAAACTCCTCGACCAGCTCCTCGGCTCGAGCCGCATAAACGGGAATCGGGAGATCCAAATGCGTGACTAGGTCGTTGAGCACCTTGGCCTTTTTGCCGACCGAATCGCAAAGGACGATTTGCAGGTCCGGCCGCAGAATCGCGAGAACGATACCGGGAACGCCTCCGCCGCTGCCCACATCGAGGACCTCTTCCTGCGGCTCGAGGCACTGGGCGAGTTGCCACGAATCCCAAACGTCGCGCTGGACGAACGCGTCAACATCGGTGTGCCGCGTCAAGTTGACGCGGGCATTCCACGACCAGAGTCGGTTGGCGTAATCCGCCAACTGGCGCAGCTGGTCGTCCGTGAGCTCGATCTCGAGCTCCTTGGCCGCGCGAGCCAACTCCGCTACGGTCACCGATTCCCGTCGTTCGTCCTGCACTACAAACGGCCCCTTCTAGTTCATCGTTTCACCCCGCGCCGCACGATAAGCTCGCGGGAGCGCACGAAACTGAAACGCTCTATCGAACCCAGCGATCAGCCCATGTGAAGATGGGAAAGTTTTGCGGATTTTCTCGATTAGAACAAGACTCCTGCCGATATTGGTCCACGGACGAGTGCCACGAAGGTGCGCCGGCAGGACCGGACGCACACGGTCCACGAATCTCCTTGTATGCGGATGATCTGTTCCATGAGACGCATTATCGCCGCCGGATTCTTGCCGCTCTGTCTGGCATTTCTCACAGGATGCCATGCCTGGAACCACGCCTACGACCCAATGCCACTTGGAGAAGTCGGCTATGTTGAGGAAGGCGCCGGCGACCTGGCTGCGGCTGACTGTCCTTCCTGCGAAAACGATCCGCCGTGGAAACGATATACCCTTTGGGGACGCATCAAATACGCGGCGACGTGCGGGAGCGGCTGCGGGGAATGGTATTGGGGCGAGTGGCACTACGATCCGCCACCGGCCAAAGGGTGCGACCGCTGCGATCAAGACGGACACTATATCGGGCCCCAACCCTGTGCCGACTGCCGTCGGGGGTGGTTCGCGTGGCTTCGGGGACACCGCGATGGGAGCGGCTGCCCGACCTGCGGAGTCGTCGGGGAGCATGACTGTGCGGTTCCGCCACCGATGGCCGAATGGGAAACCGTTTCGGAAGCCGCGGCTGCCGGTCAATGAGGACGTACCGTCCATCGCTCGATCGGGCGAGCATGCCATTTTCTCGGGCCGCTGACGTAAGGCGAACCATCAACGAAGTACCGGAGTCGAAGGTCGTGAGCGGACGTGACGCCGATCCGAGGAGATACACCGATCTTTTCCTCGTCCAAACTCGGATCGGGCGAACCGACCACGAAGAGGCGCTCGGGGCGGTACAAAGGCCAGTGGTTCAGGCGCTTGTCGATCGCCAGCGCTTCGCACAGCCGCGATGGTCCGCGCAGCCAGTCGAGTCTCCGGCAGCCACCACGCAGCCGCTTCATGACCGCATCCCCATACACCGGCTCCGCCGCCCGGATCAATACGGCCGCCGGTTCCCCTTCAGCCTGACAAACGATGTTGAAGCACCAACGAGAATGGATGGCGTAGACATAGGACCGACCGGGCGGTCCGAACATGGCTTCGTTGCGCGGCGTCTTGCCTCGAGCCGCGTGGCAGGCCGGATCCCCCTCCGCCAAATAGGCTTCGGTCTCGACAATCTTGACCACGCACATGCCGTGACGCGAACGTCGCACCAGCCACTTGCCCAAGAGCTGTCGGGCCACATCGCGAGCATCACGGGCATAGAACGACACCGGGAGCAAAGGCTGACTCGGGAGTTCGTCGTGGACGCGAACCCGCGCCGGCTCTCTCGCTTCGATCCCCTCATTCACAGGGCAGCATCCTCGTCAGGCTAATCGCAAGTTCTTTCGCAAGGAGTACCGTCTGATGTCGATTTCACCGCTGGTCATGGTAGCGGGAATCCAGGCGACCGCGAACGTCCTCCAAACAGGAATTCGTGGCCTCCAGGAATCATTCCGCCAGTGGCTGGCTCCTGAGACCACTTCCGCTTCACAACACCAACAACAAAGCGACGCGGCACAAGACGGCTCTGTCCAGACCGTCGCCGGTCTGCGTCTGGCTGACTGGGCTCGGCGCCAAGCCATCGCCCAAAAGCTGGTCGAACTCTCCCAACAGGTTTCCCAGATCCTGGCTGATGCCGACATTCCATTCGAAGCCCCCGTCGAACTGCAATATGACGGCGACGAACTGGCCGTCCGCGCCGACGCCAACCCACTGGCCGGGCAACTCGAGACGTACCTTCAGCAGTCCGACGCCCTCCTTGCGCAACTGAAAGGACTACGCCAGACGCTGAACCTTTCCGGCATCCTGCGTCTTTCGGTGGCCCCAAACCAGCCGGCAACTCTCCTCCCAAGCAACGGAGAGCCTTAGCGCTTCGCACCCCCTTATGCCTCCTCGGGAGGATCGACCAAGAATGGATAGTCTCGCATGACCCGGTCGATTTCCTCCGCCTGGCCGGGACTGAGCTGTTCCTTCAGATCGAGACACCATGTCCCCTCGAGCAACCCCTGGCGGCGCAGTACTTCATGGACTCCAGGGATGCATCCGGCATATCCATGAGCGGCATCGAAGATCGCGGCATTAGCGTCGGTCAAGCCCACGATCCACGGTTCGAAGAAGGAGTAGTCGCGTTCGCCTCGGTGATAGGCATGGCACTGCTCGAGCAACTCGACCGCTTGGCGCGTCCAACACGCCCACTGACCGAGCAATCCACCGACGAACCGAACTCGGCGGACCTCTCCGTCTCGTTCGAATGGATAAACCTGCAGCAGGTCGACCACGATGTTGTCATCGTTGCCCGTATAGAGGGCCACATCCGTGCGTCCGGAGTCGGCGACGGCACGCATGACATCGAGCGTCCGGTAGCGATCGAAGGGGGCGACCTTGATGGCCGCCAGCCTCTCCAACTCGCAAAGCTCTCGCCAAAAGCGATAAGGAAGTTCGACGCCGCCGACCGCCGGCTGGAGGTAGAAACCGAACAGAGGGATCACTTCGGCGACGCGCCGGCAGTGCTTGAGACACTCCTCGAGCGACGCACCCTTCCACGCTGACAGGCTGACCAGGCCATAGTGGAAACCGTGCTTGCGAGCCCACTCCGCTTCCCGGATCGCCTGATCGGTCCGGCCGCAGACACCCGCAACTCGCACCAGCGGCTCGTCCCGTCCCCGATCGATCTCATCGAGAACTTCCCCGGCAAACTCCAGCAGCGGCTGAAAGAGGCCGACATCGCGAATCGCAAACTGCGTCGTGTGAACCGCAATCGCCATCCCCCCGACGCCCGAGCGGTCGTAATACTCCCATAGTTTCCTCTGACGTTCGCGATTCCACCGTCGATCGGCATCCAGAGCCAATGGGCTGGCAGGAATCACACATCCACGTTGGAGAACACGAGTGACTCGAGCATCAACGGTCATGCGACTCCTCCGTTCGCGAAGGAAGGAGCGGCTCGGAACTTTCTGACGAAGATATGTCACTTTCCCACTGCACCGGTGGCGTCGCCCGTTCGTTTACGACGAGCCGAAAGATATCGGGGCGCGCATAGTGCCCTGTCACATCGAAGTCATACTTGCCTCGCACGATATCGTCCAAATCGAGATCAGCCGTGAGCAGACACTCGCCGTCGTCGCGAGGACCAGCCAAGACCTCGCCCGCAGGACTGACGATCACACTCCGCCCTGGGCAAACGATCTGTTCGGGGTCGTCACCGAAACAAGTCGGAAACTCGGGCGGAAAATCGCCTCGACGCAAGAATTGGCAAGCCGACAACACGAAACAGCGGCCCTCCAACGCGATATGCCGCATCGAAGCCACCCACCGTTCGCGGCTGTCGGCCGTCGGCGCGCAATAGAGCTGAATGCCCTTGCCATACATGGCCATGCGCAATAGGGGCATGTAGTTTTCCCAGCAAATCACGGCGCCCAATCGACCGATGCGCGTCGAAAAGACGGGCAGCGTGGACCCGTCCCCGTACCCCCACACAAGCCGCTCGGCAGCCGTCGGCATCACCTTACGGTGCTTCCCAAGGTATCCTTCGGGAGAGAAGAACAACACGGTGCAGTAGAGCGTTCCTCCGTCCCGCTCGATCACGCCCACGACGAGATGGAGGTCGGTCTGCCGAGCCACTTCAGTCATGCGATCGACGGCCTTGCCGGGAACATCAACGGCTCCCGCGTGATACCGTCGATACCATTCGTGACCTTCGGGTGTGCGTCGACCGACACAAGCCCCAAAGTCGGCGCCCCACGGATATCCTCCGACGAAGGCTTCGGGAAAGACGATCAGTTGAGCTCCTTCTTCCGCCGCCCGCCGTGCCCACGCTTCGAGGCGCTCGAGTGTCTTTTCCCGGTCAAACGGAACGCCTGCCGCCTGAGCCACGGCCGCCCGAATCGTCGCCATCGTCTACCGCCTCCCTTTTTCCAACGAATGCACTTTCGAGATCCGACACCTGCGGCGACACCATCATGTCACTTGCTGTCACCTCGGTCTAAATCGAAGTCGTCTGCATAAGGGTCGCCCCATCGCTTCATTTCCCGGTAAAGCAATCGCTCCATCTTCCGCCGTTGCTGCTCCCACCGAGGATGCTCCGCCAGGTCGGTCTGTTCCTCGGACGGCGAAATGCCGAGACGCTCGGCCAACTCGGGTTTGTGATGTTCGGGCAGGAATTCGCGTGGATTCTTGCGGAGGTCGAACAGTTGCTTTTCGCGCACCGCACCGTCGAGAACGTTGTAGACGATCAGCTTCCAGCCGTTCGATTTGACGGCGCGCATCCCCGGCTTGGTTCCTCCGCAATAGACGCCATAGACGACATCGCGCACGCGATCTTGTCTACCTTCCAGTACCGGCCGAAAACTCTTTCCCTCGACCGTCTCGGGAACAGGGATTCCCGCCAGGTCGCACAACGTCGGGAAGATGTCGAGCAGGTAGATATAGCCCGATGCGCGAGTCCCGGGCCGGATGCCGGGCCCGCGTACGATGAACGGGACCTTCCAACTGTGTTCATAGAGGTTCTGTTTTCCCATCAACCCATGCCGCCCGACGGCGATGCCGTGGTCCGAGGTGAAAAGGATGTAGGTCTGGTCGAGTTCTCCCATTTCTTCGAGCTTGGCAAGTACGCGGCCGATCTGCCGATCGATGTTTTCGATGCACGCGTATTGACGCCCCATTTCGTTACGGATCGTCGGTTCGTCTCGCCGACGCATCACGCCCGAGACCTTTACTTCGTCGCGCAGGTTCGGGTGACCGTGGTGGAAGGGATGCCGCGGCAAGTAATTGTCGGACAAGGGGGGTGACCGAGGATCGGGTTGGTCGGGCGGGCCGTTGTTCGAGGCGCCATACCGAGCCGCCAACTCGGGGATCGCGTTTCGAGGGTCATGAGGATGCGAAAACCCGAAATAGATCAAGAAGGGGTGCCGGTCGGTGCGCTTGGATCGCTCCTCGAGGTAATCCAACACACGGTCAGCATGCCATTGGCTGCCGCCCTCGGCCGTTCCCTCTCGCTTTGTCGCTTCATGCCGAATGGCGAACTCGGCGTTCGCCTCGCGAAAGCTGTTTCCTTTCTTGCACGTTCGAAATGTCTCGTATCCCGCACGGTGGAAGACGGCCGGCAATGACCAGTGGGCAGCCCGACGGCGATCCTCCTTCGTGGCCGGCTCGATCCCCGGCCCGCGAGCTCCAGGAACGCGCCACAACGTCCGGCCAGTCATGAGCATCGTTCGCGAGGCCGTGCAAACCGCGCCCACCCACGATCCCATGTGGTGCGCGTCGTCGATCACGATGCCTTCGCGAGCCAGTCGGTCGAGATTGGGAGTGCGACAAATGCGATTGCCGTAGCAGCGGAGAGACTCCGGAGCCTGGTCGTCGGTAATGATGACGAGAAAGTTGGGACGATTCTTCGTGTGGGCGCCCGGTGAGTTTTCCTCTGCCACGGCGCGGACCAGCGATGTCGTCGCCACAAGCAAAGTCGTGATGGCGACGACCATACACGGGAAACTCACTCGCTGAATGTTTTTTCGACTTCCAAGCTTACGCGCCGCCAATGATCGACGGCAGTGCGGGAATCGCTTTCCGAGACTCATAAGATGCTCGCACATGGGAATCGCCTCTTCAGATGAACGACGTGACGTGAAACGCTACGAAGCGTGGACGGTGCCACGAGCTTTGCGGAGGGAAACGAGCTGGCCGGTGTCCGCGGACTCGAGTGCCGCAAAACAGAGGGCCAGGGAGTGCAAATTGTCCGCTGCAGAGTTCGTGGGTTCGCGGTCCTCTTCGATCGCACACAGCAGCTCCGACATCGTGCCGTCGAAACCGTCGTCGAACCAACGCGTCGTTAGTTTCGGCCGCGCAATCCCTTCGGGCAGATAGAGTTTGACCTTTTGTCGATTCAAATCCGGACCTTCGCTCACCAGTGTGCCTCGCGTCCCCACGATGATCGTGCGATCCTGGGCTCCATGTGTCGTGTCGGCACGCAACAATACCGAAGCTTGAGCCTTCGAGAACTGAATGACTGCCTGAGCCAACAGCGGCGGCCGTGTCCGCTGGGTAGTCGAACGGGTGACCGACGCGAAAACCGATCGAGCCTTTCGGTCTTTCAAATAACAGTGCACCATGTCGAACCAGTGGATGCCGAAGTCGTACAGGACGAGATGCCGGATCTTGTCAAACGGCGTGCCGGCGCACCAGTTGTGGTTCCAATGGACCGAAAGGTCAACCGCCATCACCTCGCCCAACAGCCCGGCGGCGATCGCCTCGCGGGCGTAGCTGACGTGAGGAGCCCACCGGCCGTTTTGATTGACCGCCAGACGTACGCCACGGCGTCGGGCCATCGAGACGAGTCGGCGTCCGACCGTCAAGTCTTCGACGAACGGCTTTTGGCTCAATACGTGCTTGCCCGCTCGGATCGCCTGCCGAATCAGTTCAACTCTCGGTTCGGGATGCGTGGCGATATCGACGACACCGACATCGTCGCGCGCAAGCAATTCGGCAGCCGATTGGCAAACGTGGGCTTTCGGAGCGAAGCGTCGGCGAGCCGACTCGGCTTTGGCGCGGTCCAAGTCGGTGAGTGCGACTACGCGGTAGCCGGCTTTGCGATAGGCGCGCAGATGCGATGGAATGATGCCGCCACACCCGATCACGCCGATCCCTGGCGGCTTGCCGCGAGGCCGTGGTGGTTGGTAGGGGAGCGGCGGGGCTTCGATGCGCCTGCGAGGACTGGCCGCGCGCACCGCATAATCTTCGTCACGGATTTCGCGTTTCTTGCGCTGCGCCATGGTGCCTCCACCCGAGCCCGCCCGACGGAATTACTCGTCCCGGTAAAAGCTCTTGGGAAAGTCGGCTCCATGACTACCCGACTCGAGCCGATAGTGGCTGCCGAGCCCCCGTTTGGCCGTGAAAGGCACGCGGTTGGCCCCAGCTTTTTCGAGTCGTTCATTGAGTTCCCGACGGAACTGAACGACAAGTTTGCGATACCGCGGATCTTCCAGAAGATTGTGCTGTTCGTGCGGATCTTCTTGAAGGTCGTAGAACTCGTCCAGGTCCCAAATGCCGTGGTACTGGATGAACTTGTATCGCTCGCTGCGCAACGCGAACGTCGTCGGCGTATGAGGGAAGTTCCATTCCCAGTAGTATTCGTAGAGCAGCGTTTTGCGCCACTGGTCCGGCGGGAGCTTGCCGGCCGCCAGTTGCAGGAAACTGCGGCCGTCCATATGTTCGGGCGTCTCGATTCCCGCTGCCTCCAGGATCGTCGGTCCAATGTCGATATTCGCGACGACTTGTTTGCAGACCGTGTTGGGAGAAAAGAGGGAAGGGCAATGAGCGATGAAGGGAACTCGCATCGAAGCTTCGTACGCGGTCCGCTTGTCGATCAGTCCGTGCTCGCCCCACTGGAAGCCGTTATCGCCCATATAGATGACGAGCGTGTCGTCGTACCATCCGCGTTCCTTGAGATAATCCATCACGCGCCCGACACTCTCATCGACAGCCAAGAGCGCCTCGCAGTAAAGCCGGTAATGCTCTTGGATGTCGGTCTTCTGGTGATAGGCGAATTCGACACCGTGCCAACTGTTGCGTTGATCGAGCAGCCATCGGGGCTTGTTGCGCCGGTTTTCAGGCGTGTTGGCCATCGTCGGCGGAATCGGCATCTTGCGGCCCTTGTAGCGACCTTCGTGCCGCTTGGCCGGATAGAACATGCCGTGGACCGCCTTGTGCGAAAGATAGAGGAAAAACGGCTTTTCACCCGTACGCCCTTTCAACCAGTCGATGGCATAGTCGGTGAGTTCGTCGGTGATGTAGCCCTTTTGCGGCACGTGACGGCCGTTGACATTGAGCACCCACGGACGTTTTCGCCGGGGCGGATAATAGAATCCCTGTCCTCGGAAGCTGACCCAATGATCGAACCCGGGACGAGGCGCATCCGAACCCCCTCCCATGTGCCACTTGCCGATAAATGCGGTTTCGTAACCCGCCTGTTGAAGGTACTGCGGAAAGAAGATCGTTCCCGGGCGCACCATCCGGTTGTTGTCGACGACGCCATGGTGGTGCATGTATTGCCCCGTCAAGACCGAGGCGCGACTCGGGGAGCAGAGGGATGTGGTCACGAAGCCGTTGGCGAAATGGACGCCTCCGCGAGCCAATTGATCGAGCCTCGGGGTCTCGACAAACGGATGCCCCATGTAGCTCATCGCGTCATAGCGGTGATCGTCCACGAGAATGAAGATCACGTTGCGCGGTTTGACGCCCGGTATACGCTTCATTGGAAGCGTTTCCTCCGAACGCAATCCGCTTCCGCACAGCATGATCCCCACGAGCCCACCGATCCACCACTGCCACCGTTGCCTACTCATGTTCGTCTCTCCCTGGGCTTGTCGGCCGGTAATCTGGGCGCGGCGAGCGACTGGGGCGGCAGTATCTCCTATCGGGGGACCACCGCTGTTGTGTGCGTATCTTGAGAGTCGTCCGCCAGACGCGTGCCGCACGGGAGTGCGGCCCGCTTCATCATGAGGAGTGCGCAAGGCGGTGTCAAGAAAGCCAGCGAACCAGGTCAGCGTCAGGTGCGCTGATCAGTTCGTCACGTCCGCATTGGTTTCAGCGGGCTGCTGCGATGGTTCGTCCGAAGAATGGGCTACTTGAAGACGCTCCGCCACCAGTTCCACCAGACGGCCGTTCCGCTCGACCTGACAACGCCACCGCCCTTGGGCGTCGGGATCGAGAATCGCGTGGTCGTCCCCCGCTCCGAACCTCCGGCCGTTGATTCCGTACAATCGATCTCCCACTCGAAGACCCGCCTTGGCGGCCGGCGAGGCCGGATCCACGAACGTAACGATCCGCACGCTCGGGTTCGCCGGATCGTCCCGCAGGAGGATGCCCAATAGCCGAGGAGGACCGGCCAAGGCGACTGACAGCTCGAGTGGTTCGGCGTGACCGAACCGCCGAACGACCAACACAGTCTCGCCCGACGATTCGTCGACCGTCCTCCGCATGGCGGCTTCACTGTGGATTGCTGTTTCACCGAGCCGCATCACGCGGTCCCCCGGTTGCACACCGGCCTGCTCCGCCGGGCTGCCCGGTACGACGCGGGAAACGACGAGCGGGTATTCGGAGGAGTCATCTACCGACCACCAGATCCCCAGACGAAGTCGTCGGGGCGGCGCTTCCGCCAGAAGGCGCTCGGGCGTCGAAACGTCTTCCCATTGCGAGGCTTCTCGGAACGACACAGATGTGTCTCTATCGGCGATCTGGATGACCGATTCCAGCGCAAAGCGTGTGACTCGCTCCATCCCCTCAGTATTCAGTGTCTCGACATCGTCGCTGGGCCGATGGTAGTTCTCATGCAAGCCCGTATGGAACATGACGACGGGAATGTCATAGCTGAAAAAGACATGGTGGTCGCTGTCGGCCTTCATCTTCCAGCGGAAGTCGAGTCGGAGGGTAGGATCATGGTTGCTTCGGAGCAACAACGCTCGTACATCCTTCGCCGTATGAGCTCCGTAGACCTCGAGGCGGTCATTGCGCAGTCGACCAATCATGTCGAAGTTGAAGGCGAACACGAGGCGACTGCGATCGATCGTGGGATGAGCGAGCCAGTGTTTCGAGCCGAGCAACCCTTTTTCTTCGCCGTCCCAGAACGCAAAAAGAATCGTTCGAGCTGGCGGTTCGGGAAGTTGCAACAGAGCTTCAGCGATTTCAAGGACTGCTGCGGTGCCACTGGCATTGTCATCAGCTCCGTTGTGGATGTATCCAATCGGGCCGTAGCTATTGCGCCGCGTCCCGTAGCCGACGTGATCGTAATGGGCTCCCACGACGACGACTTCTCGAGCAAGTTCGGGGTCGCTCCCTGGGAGAATCGCTAGCACATTACGATAATCGGCGCCGAAAGTCTGGACGTAGGTGCCCTCCTCGCCGGCCGGTTGGAGTTTCAGACGCACGAGACGCTGGAGCAGGTATCCGGATGCCGCGTGTCCGCCGCGCGTTCCTGCTTCTCGCCCTTCCATCGTGTCGTCCGCCAAGACTGAGACGACTTCCGTCAGATCCTCGGAGGTGATCGAGGAGAGCGCTCGTTCGAGAAAGGCGTGCTCGGTAGCGAGTACCGAAGGGAGCCACAAAGTTGCTGCAACGACGAGCGTGCAGGCGATTCGAAGTGGGCGATCTACAACAGGGCGAGCGAGACTTTGCGGATCGTGACGATTGTAGCGGCTCACGGTGGGAGTCTCCTCAAGCGACGATCGGCCGCTATAACGTTCCGACTGTCGCAACTGGTGCGGCGACAGGTAAGCGACCGTAGAACTGCAAGGTAGTCTGTCCCGAAGGACGTGGCAATTGTAGCTTACTGACCGTTGCCCGTTCTATCGTCTCTTATCCTTACTGTTTCCCGATGCTTACCAAGCGCAGGAAGCGGCACGGGTTCGTCCTCAGTTCGTCGACTAAGGCGGTCGCCGACCTCGGTGATCACGGCGACTGGGTTTTGTCCACCGCGGGTTTTCGAGGTTGGAGCTGATAGGAAAAAGCGCCGATGGGCTGGTTGAATAGCATCCGGTGGCATGCATAACACTCCCGTTGAATCCAGATCGCTCCAACGACGCGAACCGTGCGGTTTGTGGCATCGCGGCGTACCAGCATGTCGATTCTCTGAGCTGCGAGGAGTTTGACGAATTCGGTTTCCACGGCGTCGAGTGCTCGCGTCCGCACATCTTTGTTTCGAAGTTGATCGAGCCGGGGCAGATGATCCGATACGTAAACGCGGGGCTCGTCGAACCTCCAGAAACTGATCAACTCGAGTCGTAGCAGGTCGTATTGCGTGAGAGGCGAGTTCTTGTCGACGAGAGAGAGTGGGTGTCGGTGAAACGCGTGGGAAATGAAACCAGCCGAGATCCCACTGCGAGGCCAATTCGGGGCGCCGTAACCGGCCGGATCGAGAAAGTCCACGACGCTGAGCCAATGCAGAGTCTTCCATGGTGAAAGATCTGGGAGACGAGACGGACGTTGGAGGGCCCACCGCCATCCTCTCGCGGAGGAGGGTTGAGAACGAGCCAATGGCAACGAGAATGGGATGTTGCGCAGCGGAGCGACGGCAGCGCTCCTTGAAAGCTGCTGATGTTGGTGCGCAGTGCCGAGACCGTTGAATGACGCCAGTGCTAGCGTCTCATCGCTCCAGATTTCGAGCAGAGACCGGTACCGATCATTGGAGTACCCTGCGACGTAGTCCAGCGGAAGTCTCTCGAATACGAGGTCATTTGGACGCAACGCCGTGCGGATCGGTCTTTGCTCGGTGTCCACTGTTTTCTCATACGCCAGTCGATCGGCAATCGACACCAGAGGATGTGCTTGTCGAAGCGCATGAATGCGCCGCACGGCTCCTTGAGAAGCGACGAGTGCCAGTCCCCATGTTGTTGCCATAACTCCTAGAGCGATGCGAGCCAAGGTACGCCAGCGCATGACATCTCTGACTAAGGCAACCACGGCCGCCGTTGCCATGAAATAGGTAAAGACGAAGCCGACTGCCACTGGCACATCGTTTTCGTCGAGCAAGTGAAGCAAGAGGAGGGCGCCGAGGAAGATCCCGGGCACGAGAGCCCGAGCGCGGCGGAAGGAGCCGAGAATGACGAAGACCGTGGAGAGCAGTGCCATCCACACGAACCACACCCAGAAAACAAAAGAGGCACGTGTTACGATGGCAGCGCGTAGGACGATCGCTGTCGTCAAGAAGAGAAGCAGCATGTCTCGGAGATGGTACTGCATGGCGGATCCGAGTGGCGTGAGAAGCCATGACGGCCTCTGGCGGCTCCGGCGAGGGCGCACCGGTCGCCATTATACCAAGTCGTGCGTAGGAGGCCGCACGGCGAGCGCGCAGCGGGTCGTGTTGCATTTCTTGGTCTACACGAGCTTTCAGCTTGCGCGACTGGTCTCGGACGGCCCGTTGTTGCTGTGGCTTCCCGGCACGAACGACGAGTTCGGTTGCAGATCGAGGGCGAACTTGGCCAGTAGTTCGGCGGCCGCATCGAGGTCATCGAGCGACACCATTTCGACAGCGCTATGCATGTAGCGGTTGGGGATAGCCAGAAGTCCCGTGGCCACGCCGGCTCGCGAAATCTGGATGCTGTTGCTGTCGTTGGGGCATGCTCGGCCGATGGCTGCGACTTGATAAGGGATATCGTTTTCTTCGGCCAGGGCGATCAACCGTGCCACGACTTCCGGGTTGAGGTTCGGCCCGCGAAAGATGACGGGCCCGCCTCCCAGTTTGATGTCGCCTCTTTGTCTCCGGTCGATCGTCGGGCAATCGGTTGCGTGAGTGACGTCAACGGCGATGCCCACGTCGGGAGCCACGCCATAGGTACTGGTGATGGCTCCCCGGAGTCCGACTTCTTCTTGGACGGTCGACACGGTGAAGAGCCCGGCCTTGAGGTGCTGTCGGTCGGCCCTTCGGAATGCCTCGAGGACGACCCAAACGCCCGCCTTGTCGTCGAGGCCTGGGGCGGTGACCAGGCGATTGTCGAGCCACTGAGCGCCGAGTGCCAGCGTGACGGGGTCGCCGATGCGAACGCGTCCGAGAGCTTCCTCCTGGTCCTTGGCGCCGATGTCTAGCCAGAGTTCCTCGAGCTTCACGACCTGTCGGCGCTCGGTGTCGGTCAGGAGGTGGATCGGCTTACGAGCGATCACGGCGGGGACGGGACCTTGGTCAGCCCAGACTGTCATGCGTTGTCCGATGAGTTGCTGGGGATCCCAGCCACCGATCGTCTGAGCGTACAGGAAGCCTTGCTCGTCGACGTGCGAGATGACCATCCCGAT
>WFWZ01000150.1 GCA_015490875.1 Planctomycetaceae bacterium | reverse complement strand
TCCTTGAGCTGCCCCAACTGTTGGACGGCCCGCTCGATCTTGTCTGAGACTTCCTCTTCGACCTCCGTGGCGGTCGCTCCCGGATAGGGCGTGATCACGAGCGCTTCTTTGATCGTGAACTCCGGGTCTTCCAGTCGCGAAAGATTGTTGAACGAGATGATGCCGCCCACGAAGAAAACGGTCGTCAGCACCAAC
Source organism: Planctomycetaceae bacterium (assembly GCA_015490875.1). Classification (GTDB taxonomy): domain Bacteria; phylum Planctomycetota; class Planctomycetia; order Pirellulales; family Pirellulaceae; genus S141-3. The sequence goes on along the minus strand of WFWZ01000150.1, from coordinate 1,867 downwards.
GATGTGACGCGATGGCGGATCGTCAATCGGGCGAGATTCATCGATTCACCGCTCCTTGTCGGCTTGTCGTTCGTACTTGCGGACTTTCATGCCCGGACGCAGTTGCGTTACTCCAGAGATAGCCACCCAGTCCCCCTTCTCCACGCCGCTGCGGAGGAGAACGCGATCGCCTGTCAGGGGTCCCGCTTCCACCCGTTGCCGCTCTACCTGCATCGTCTCCGGATTCACTTTCCAGACGTACGGCTTCTTGTCCGCATCGCCACGCACGGCCGTTGACGGAACCGAATAGGCGCTATCGGGATCGATCACAATGCGGACGCGAGCCGTCATACCAGGCAGGATGGTTACATCCTCGGGGTTGTCGAACTGCAGGGTCACCGGAAACGTGCGCGTGACGGGATCGGCAACCTGAGCGTATTCGGTGATCCGAGCATCGAATTCGCGGTCTTTGAGCGACGTGACGATGACCTTAGGAGCCAATCGCTTGGTGAGTTCTTCCTTGGAGAGTTCGCTGCGCCGCCCTTTGGCGAAGTCCCGCTCGGGAACCGCCACCTCGATCTCCAATGTCGACGTGTCCTGCAATATCAAGACTGGCTGCTTCGCCTGTACGTTGGCAAAGTCGGGAACGAGAATCCGAGCAACCACGCCGTCGAACAAAGCTCGAAGCTCGGTATCGGCCAGCGCCTTCCGTTTGATTTCCGCCTCAGCCTCCGCCACCTTCACCGCGCGACGGTCGCGTTCCAGGTCGTCTTGGGAGATGGCTCCCGGATCTTCCTTGAAGATGTTTTCGCTGCGCTTCAGGTCGGCTAGAGCCTTTTCCAGATTGGCAAGCGCGACCTTCAGCTCGGCTTCGTAGTCCCGAGGATCGATCCGGGCAAGGAGTTGTCCTTTCTTAACGTGGTCTCCTTCCTTTACCGGCAATTCCAGCACGCGTCCTGGCACTTCAAAGCCCATCTCGGCTGTCAAGACAGCCTGGATCGTCCCTGGATACTCGAGCATGGCTTCGGGTTGGAGCGATCCAATCACGTGGATCTTCACCGGCCGCACCACCTCTTTTTTGGGTTGCGGTGGCTCCTCGCAGCCGACTGCCAGTAAACAGGCCGCCGTCGCCAGTCCCAGCCAGGTCACCCGTCTCGGTATCCGCATCTTCACTATCTCCCCAAGACGTCTCTCATCGTGCCGCCGCCGGTGGCCCGAGACGGCCCTGTTTGCCTAGGTTCTCAACGCTACCAGAAACGTTTGCCCTCGACCAGATGCGGCAACCGGCAGGCCAGGGCATCCGAAGTTGGGAGGATGAACCCATTTTGCCGATAGAAAGGATTATGAAAGCGGTACGTACCAGAGGAACGAGTTCTTCCGAGGCGATGGTGATCCTCGTCCACGGTACTTACGCGGCTGACGCGACCGACATGGGTGACGCGTGGTGGCAGGTCGGAAGCCCAGTCTGGAAAGCACTGGCACAACGTTTGCCTCCGGGAACACGTCTGGCTGATGTCGGGGAAACGTTCCATTGGTCGGGTGAGAACAGTGAGCGGGAGCGGATTCGCGCCGGCAAGAAGCTGCTCGACTACCTCTTGTCACTCGAGGAGGCCGGTCGCCCTTACCACCTCGTCGGCCACAGCCACGGTGGCTCGGTCATCTGGCATGCCCTCCGCCTGGCCCGGAAACGACGCCGGCGTCTCCGGAACCTCCAGAGCTGGACGACGGTCGGCACGCCGTTCTTACACTACCGCATCCGGAGCGCCTGGAGTATCGCCAACCTCTTCAACGCGGTCTTAGCTGTCCTCCTCCTGCAGCCGGCTCTCGTCACGTTTCATCAACTCTTTCGACTCATCGCCGTATCACTGTTCGGCGCCCCCATCTCGCT
>WFWZ01000149.1 GCA_015490875.1 Planctomycetaceae bacterium | reverse complement strand
GGATTCACCGATCAGGATTCGATCAACGAATGGGACGTCCCGTTTCCCGTCGACTATGACCGGGTTACGCCCAAGGACGAAGCATACTGGAAGGAGTACGCGACGACGCCGAAAGCGTTTCTTTCCCTTAGGCGAGGCCGCTCGTTGTGGGCCAGTCGTTTGGGGAAGACGACGAGTTGGCGCATTGAGTCTCAGTCAGCGGCCACGCCCGAGGCGGTGGCTCGAGCTCTCGAGAAAGAAGTCGACTGGCAAGCAGTCGGTGTCGTGATCCATCCGCTCCGAGAGCGGCAGATGGCGGCTTCCAAGGGGACGACGCCGTTCGGTGTCCTATTCTTGTCACTCAGTATGTTTGTGATCGCGGCCGCCTTGATGCTCGTAGCGCTCTTGTTTCGATTGGCCATGCTGCAACGCTCAAGGCAGATGGGGATTTGCATGGCCGTCGGTTTTCGACGGTGCCGGCTGCTCGAGTGGTTCTTGCGAGAAGAACTGTTGGTGGCAATCGACGGTGGCGTGGTGGGCGTGCTGGCCGGAATCGCCTACGCGCGGCTCATGGTGTGGCTCTTGACGACGGTTTGGGTGGGAGCCATTACGGTTCCCTTTTTGCGTTTTCATGCGAGTGGGATGAGTCTCACCGCCGGGCTCGTGGCTGGTGTCCTCGTCTGCGGTCTGACGTTACTGGGAACGGTGCGAGGCGCATTGAAACTGCCGCCGTTGGAACTTCTTCGAGGGCGGCTCGAGTGGGCCGGAGGCCGGCCGGTTCGGCGCCGGATGTCGTGGGGGCTCATCATAGGTAGCGGTTTCGGTGCCGTCGCGCTGGCGATCATGGCGGCGCGGTCGGGCGGTGTGACGCAGGCGGGCTCCTTTGTGGGAGCCGGGTTCCTCTTGCTCACGGCAGCGCTAGGATCACTCTGGCTCTGGCTGCATGGCCGTCCCTTCCGAGTCGATCCGCTGTTGGGCGAATCGCCGCTTTGGCGATGGGCCGTCCGCAGTCTCACGCGGCATCCGCGACGCAGCATGTTGACCGTCGGTTTGATGGGGGCCTCGAGTTTCCTTATCGTGGCGCTCGGAGCCTTCCAGATGCAGCCAACCGAGGAGGGAACAGGGGGATTCGAATGGATGGGAGAAAGCACCGTTCCCATCTATGCCGATTGGCGAGCCGAAATCGAGCCGCTCTTCGTGCGGCGAGTTGGTTTTCCCGGGCCGCAAGTCTATTCGTTTCGATTGCGCGATGGCGACAATGCCGCCTGCACGAATCTCTATCGGCCATCGCAGCCGCGTGTGATCGGCGTCCCCCGAGCATTCGTCGAGGCGATGGGCAAGCGCCGACAGGACTTTCAGTGGGGAGCCCTGCCGCGCGACCGCGCGTTGGCGCAGAATCCATGGCGTGTTCTGATTCACAAACAGAGTGAAGAGAACGCTCCGGTTCCCGTCGTCTTGGATCGCAACACGGCGATGTACAGTCTTCAGTTGTATGGCGGCGTGGGAGAAGAGTTTGAACTAACGTACGATGGGCGGCCCATTCGGTTTCGCGTTGCCGGATTGTTGGCCGATTCGATCCTGCAAGGCATGCTGCTGATCGGAGAGAACGACTTTCAGCGGCTTTTCCCGAACGAGTCGGGGTATCGATTTTTTCTAGTCGATGTTCCCGAAGGGGTGGAGCGGCAGATCAAGGAGGGACTCGAGGAGCGATTCAGCGACGAGGGACTCGAGTTCGTTTCGACGCGCAAGGTCCTGGCGGGGCTTTTGGCGGTACAGAACACGTACCTGCAGACATTTCAGGCGCTGGGAGCGATCGGATTGCTACTGGGGACACTGGGACTGGGCGTCGTACAGTTGCGCAACGTCTTGGAGCGGCGGCGGGAGTTGGCGCTGTTGCAGGCGATCGGATTCCGTCGTGGACGTCTGGCGGGAATGGTCTTTCGCGAAAACGTCGTCCTGCTCACTGTCGGGCTGGGCGTGGGGACTTTTTGCGCCGGCGTGGCCGTATTGCCGTACCAGTGGGCAAGTGGAAACACACTCCCGCTGGGGCGTTGGCTGATTCTATTGTTTGCGATCTGGTTGGTGGGAGCGGCGGCCGGGTTGGGGGCGATGCGAGCGGTCATGCGGTTGCCTCTGTTGGCCAATCTGCGAAACGAATAGACTAAGGTCGTGGACAAGTCTCCCAGGGAACCAGGCGAGTGAAAGGAGAGACCGTGACGACGAAGCGTGTGCTGGCCATTGCCGCTCATCCCGATGACATCGAATTCCTCATGAGCGGCACGATGCTGCGGCTGAAGGAGGCGGGGTATGAGTTGCACTACTTCAACGTGGCCAACGGTTGTTGCGGATCGATGATCCATGATCGAGCTACCACGGCGGCCATTCGTCTGAAAGAGGCTCAATGTTCGGCCGAGCGCATGGGGGCTCATTTCCACCCGCCGATCGCCGACGATTTGGACATCTTCTACGAGCGTCGGTTGCTGGCCAAGGTGGCTTCGGTCGTGCGTGACGTGGCTCCCAACATCGTGCTGACGCATTCGCCGTCGGACTACATGGAGGACCACATGAACACATGTCGGCTGGCCGTGACGGCGGCGTTCGTCCGGGGGATGCCCAACTTCCCCGTCGATCCGCCTCGCAGAGCCGTCAACCAGCCCGTGACGCTCTACCATGCGCAGCCCTACTACAACCATGATCCGCTCGGGACGCTCGTCAAGCCTCAGATCTATGTTGACGTGACCGATTTGCAGGAGCAGAAGAAAGAGCTGCTTTGTTGTCACGCATCACAACGCGATTGGCTTGACCAGACCCAGGGACAGGACTCGTATGTCCAGACGATGCAGCGACTCGATGAGCAGGTCGGGCACATGTCCGGCGTCTTTGCTTATGCCGAAGGCTGGCGTCGCCACTTGCATGTCGGTCTGTGTCAAGAATTCGACGACCCGCTTCGCGTGTCGCTCGAATCCTGCATCTGCGTCTCGTGCGGCTGATCCGGTCTATCCTCCTCCGGTTTTCCCGCTGATGGCGATTCGGTTTCCAGCGCTCTGCGTCGCTCTTTCCCTTCGAGCATGCATGAGACGTTGACGTCGCCCAAGACGTTGATCGTCGTGCGGCAGCGATCGAGGAACCAATCGACGGTCAGCAGGATGGCGATGTACTCGATGGGGAGGCCGACGGCGGTGAAGACCAGCGTCATGGTGACAAGTCCCGCTTCGGGGATGCCGGCGGCGCCGACCGAGGCGACGATCGATGTGAAAACGACGAGGAACTGATCACCCAGCGACAGGTCTTGTCCGATGAGCTGGGCGACGAAGAGAGCGGCCATCGCCTCATAGAGCGCCGTTCCATCATTGTTGAAGTTGGCGCCGACCAACGCTCCCATGCTGGCCGATTCGTCTCGGAGTCCCACCTGTTCTTTGAGACATGTGTATGTCACCGGCATCGTGGCGGTCGAGCTGTCCGTAGAGAAGGCCATCACGAGAGCATCGCGAACTCCTTTGAGTACGTGCAGCGGCGATGCCCAACAAAAGAGACGAATGCGGACGAGATACCAGACCGTCTGGAGGGCCAGGGCGATGAGTACCGAAAGGACGAAGGCTCCAAGGGCCACAAACGGCGAAAAACCTTCGGTGCCGACGACGCGAGTCACGATGGCGAAGACGCCGAGCGGGATGAGGTGGATGATCCAATGGAGGACCTTCAGCAGGACATCGTAGGCGATCTGCACGAGGTCCTCGATCGTGTCGAGGCGTTTCTCGCGGAGACCGCGCAGAGCCAAACCGAACGCCACGGCGATGATGATCACACCAATGATGTTCTGGCGATCCCCCAGCGGCCCCAGAATGCTCTTGGGGACATTCCGTACCAAGAGCTCAACCGGCGACATCCGGTGTTCCTCACCTGATGTTTCCGCCGGAGTGGGAGCCTTCTCGAGCTTCTTCCATTTCCCCGGCTCGATCGTGTTGGCCACCCCGAGGCCGATGAGGATGGCGACGGTCGTGTTGAGGATCAATAGATAGGCGAGCTTCCCGAGCGTCTTGCCTTGGATGACGGTCGTCATCAGGACATGGGTGACGGCGATCAGAATCAGAGGAGGCGCCAGTGCTCCGAGTAGCTGGAGAATCACCTTGCTGGGGATTTCCATCACGGCGGCCTGTTCGCCGAGAATCAGGCCGGCGGGAATGCCGAGCGCCATCGCAATGAGGATCCGCCAGTACAGCGGCAGTGCGTTCCAGCGGTGGACGGCGGCACGGAGGTGTTCCATGATCGGGTTCATGTGAGGCTATTCTCTGACCGACGCGAATCTGCCGAACGGGCGTGTCCGCCGCCATGCGCAAGGGCTTCTTTCTTGTAACGGATGAGATGCGCCGAAACAACCGAACTCGCAGGGGGAGAAAGACTCGGGCGGTCCCTGCCCAGTCATCATGCAAGACACTATGATGTCCACATGGATCAGCTGAAAGAGGACGGCGATTCTCGGTGGGAGGTAATCGAGTCATGCGTCAATGGAACGTGAGAATCAGTTGGGTGCTGGCCCTATGGCTGGCGGGGGTGGTGGCTTGGCCGGGAAGGCTCGCTCGAGCGTCACAGTTCGATCGCCCGGCGAAGCGGTACAACGTGTTGTTCCTGATCTGCGACGACTTGAACTGCGACTTGGGGTGTTATGGCCATCCTCAGGTCCAGTCTCCCAACATCGACCGCCTGGCAGCGCGAGGGGTCCGATTTGCGCAGGCGCACTGCCAGTATCCGCTGTGCGGGCCCAGTCGAGCTTCGTTCATGACAGGGCTCTACCCCGACCAGACTTTGATTCACGGCAATGCGATCTACCTGCGTACGCGCGTGCCCAACGTCGTAACGATGTCGCAGATCTTTCGGAAAAATGGCTACTTTGCGACACGCATCGGCAAGATTTTCCATTACGGCGTGCCGCGGCACATCGGAACGGGAGGGCACGACGATCCGGACTCATGGGACTATACGATCAACCCGCGCGGCCGTGACAAGGATGAAGAGGACAAGATCTTCAGTTTGCGGCCCGGTTCGTTTGGCGGAACCTTGAGCTGGTTGGCGGCCGACGGCACGGATGAAGAACAGACCGACGGCATAGGAGCGACGGCCGCCGTGAAAATGCTCGAGCGGTTCGCCGAAAATGGTCGCCCGTTCTTTCTCGCCGTCGGCTTTTATCGTCCTCATACTCCGTACGTGGCACCCAAAGCCGATTTTGCTCGCTATCCCGTCGATTCGATCACCGTACCGACGATCCCCGACGGTTACTACGATTCCTTGCCGGCTCCCGCACGGAAGTGGCTCTTGAGGAAGAAAGTCCAGGTCGGACTCGACCCGGCGCTGGCCAAACAGGCGATCCAGGCCTACCATGCGTCGATCACGTTCGTCGACCGACAGGTGGGGCGCGTCCTCGATGCTCTGGAGAAAACCGGCCTGGCCGACAACACGATCGTGTTGTTCACATCTGACCATGGCTACCACATGGGTGAACACGGCTACTATCAGAAGACGACGTTATTTGAGAACGCGACGCACGTTCCGCTCATTATCGCCGTTCCCGGCATGAAAACGGCCGGGCAAGTGGCAATGGGGCCTGTCGAGATGGTCGATTTCTACCCGACGTTGGCGGAACTTGCGGGGTTGCAAGTTCCAGAATATGTGGGTGGAGTGAGTCTCGTGCCCGTCTTGCGAGATCCCAAAACAGTGGTCCGCACGTCCGCACTGACGCAACTGGGCAATGGATACAGTATCCGGACGTCTCGCTACCGCTACACCGAATGGGGAGAACAGGGGAGGTTGGGGAAAGAGCTTTACGACCACGCCAGCGATCCAGCCGAGATGCACAACTTGGCGGGGAATACAAAGGTTGCGAAGATTGAATCTGAGCTGGCAAAGGAGTTGCATTTTCGGATCGAACGAGCTCGACGGGCTCCCACGGGCGTTCGACAATTGAAGGCGAGGTGATTCTCTGATGCGCGCAACATTGGTATTGCCTTTGGTCGCCATGACATTTGTCTGCTGGGGGATGTACGGCCCCTTGCTTCACCATGGTCGAAGTGGAATGGGAGGCAACAGCCTCTTGCAGTTCATCCTGGTCGGGCTGGCCTACTTCGCGATTGCCGTCGTCGTACCACTCATCTGGCTCAAGATGAAAGGCGAACCGGGACGCTGGACGATGCGAGGAGCGGCCTGGTCGTTCGCAGCAGGCGTAGTCGGTGCCGTGGGCGCTTTGGGAGTGATTTTCGCACTCATGAGCGGCGGAAGCCCGGTCTATGTCATGCCGCTCGTGTTTGGGTTGGCTCCCGTCGTTAACACCCTCGTGTCGATGCTGATGGCTCGGACATTGCGGGAAGCTGGAAAGATCTTCATGACAGGCGTCGTACTGGTGGCGGTGGGAGGCGCCGGTGTGATGTACTTCAAACCGGTGGCTGCGGATACCCCGAGCATCTGGGAGTTGGGGATCGTCGGCATGTGGTCGGTCCTCTCATCGATCGCCGTGACGGCACTCTGCTGGGGAGCATACGGTCCAGTGTTACATAAGGGGCAGATGAAGATGGAGGGGAGTCGCCTGCGTCCGTTTCTGTGCGTCGGCTTGGCCTACTTCGCCGTGGCGGTACTCGTGCCGGTCGCCGCGCTGGCGGCTCGAAACGAGGTCGTCGAGTTTACGGTTTCCGGTTTGGCCTGGTCCTTTGCAGCCGGTGCTGCCGGAGCCATCGGGGCGCTCGGCGTGATTCTCGCTTTCAACTTCGGCGGGCGACCCATCTTCGTGATGCCTCTTGTTTTCGGTGGAGCTCCCGTCGTCAACACGCTCGACTTCATCGTCGAACACCAGGCATGGGGAAACATGCCGCTCATGTTCTACGTCAGTCTCGTGGCAGTGATCACCGGCGCTGTCTTGGTGCTGGTCTTTGCTCCCAAAGGTCACGCGGCCAAGTCCAAGTAGAACGATGGCAACGCAAGACGATTCCCGGCAGCATGCACTGATGGATCGCGCGGAGCGGCTTTTGAGTCACGTGTGGATGGTGCGCACGTTTCTCAAGCATGCTCCTGAGGCGGAGGAAGACCCCGAACTACGCGACATTCACCGAGCCCTGTACGACGTGATGTTGGCTCTGGGAGGAGCCGCCGCCTCCGGCGATGCACCTCGATATTTTCGGCTCCTCACGAAAAAACTGCCTCGTCTGAAAACGGCTGTGGACACCTGGCGTGACCTTCAGCCGGAAGTGTCAGGCCACATGAACTTTCGCATGTCGGTCACGTCCTTGGAGACAGCCGTTGCCGAACTCGAGG
>WFWZ01000148.1 GCA_015490875.1 Planctomycetaceae bacterium | reverse complement strand
CCCCCGGATCCACCACGTCCACTGTCCACCCCGACCACCCCCTTGCCACACCGCTCCATCCCAGTTATTATAACCCCGGCGTATTGAGATTGAATATCAGTTTCACTTTTCGCCGCGATGGCGGTGAAGGGGAACCGGCGATGGCCATTGGTGCTGAGAGTATTCCGTTGGAGTGGCTGCAATCGGGCGAGCGGGCGACGGTCACTGCCGTGGTGGGCGCTGGCGACGCCTGCCGGCGCGTCGCCGAGCTGGGCTTTCAAGAAGGGGCCACCGTCGAAATGGTCCGGCCGGGCGAACCATGCATTTTACGCATTGACGGCGCCAAGTTCTGCCTTCGTTTGGCCGGAGCGTGCCGGATACTCGTGGAGCCATTCCATGTCGGGACTTGACCGGCTACAGATCGGCCAGCGGGCTCGGGTCCGCCAGATCAGCGGGACCGACGGGGTCGCCGTGCGACTGATGGAGATGGGGGTGACTCCGGGGGCCGAGTTGCAGCTGGTAGGGAAGGCGCCGTGGGGCGACCCGCTCGAGTTCGAGGTGCGGGGGTATCGTCTGAGTCTCCGGCGGAGTGAAGCGGCACGCGTGGAGATCGAGCCGATCGGTTGAGGTGACCGGTGATGTCGGAGTCCAAGGGCGGGGCGGCCTGGTCGGTGGTGCTGATCGGGAATCCCAACACCGGCAAATCCACACTCTTTACAGCTCTGTGCGGCGTCCGCCAGCGAGTCGGCAATTATCCGGGGGTGACGGTCGAGAAGAAAGTCGGCCGTTTCGAACTGAACGGGCACGCCGTCGAACTCATCGATTTGCCCGGCACCTACAGCTTGGCGCCTCGGTCGCCCGACGAGGCGATCGCCGTGGACGTCTTGCTGGGGCACCGCGAAGGCGTCCAACCACCGGATGCCGTCTTGTGCATCGTCGACGCATCGAACCTCGAGCGGAATCTCTACCTCGTCAGCCAGTTGCTCGAGCTGGGCAAGCCGGTTGTGGTGGCCCTGAACATGATGGACGTCGCCCAATCTCGCGGCGTGAACGTCGATGTCCAGCGACTGGCGGAGCGACTGGGGGTTCCCGTGGTCCCCCTGGTCGCTCACAAACGCCAGGGCGTGGCCGAGTTGCAAGAGGTTTTGCGAAAGGCACTCGCGGAGGCGCCCAAAGGGGACTCGAGTCCGGCGCGGCGGCACGCCCCTTTTCCCGAGATTTTCTACAACGAACTGGAGGAATTGGCGAAGGCTTGGGAGGAAAACGGGAACCCCCGGCCGCCCCGTTTCCTCCTCGAACGCTTGGTCCTGGATCCCGGGGGAATTCTGGAAAAGACGTGGCCGGGAGCGGCTGGGAGCAAGGTCCGCGCGGCAGTGGAGCAGGCTCGGGCGCGACTGGCTGAAGCCGGACACCCCGTTCCGGCCGTCGAGGCGGTCAGCCGCTACGAATGGATCGGGCGGGTGCTCGAAGATGTCGTCGAGCGCCCTGCCGAGCGGACCGTTTCCTGGAGTGACCGGCTCGATCGCCTCCTTACCCATCGCCTGGTAGGGACGCTCATCTTCGTCGCTCTGATGATCGTCGTTTTCCAAGCCATTTTTTCATGGGCCGGCTGGCCGGCGGAACGGATCGAAGATGGGGTGGGTTGGGTAGGCGAGCAAGTGGCGACGCGGCTTCCCGAGGGACCGTTCGCCTCGCTGCTGGTCGACGGCGTGATTGCCGGCGTCGGCGCGGTGCTCGTGTTTCTTCCACAGATCGTAATCCTCTTTTTGTTCATCGGGATCTTGGAGGACTGCGGGTACATGGCCCGCGCGGCCTTCTTGATGGACCGGCTCATGGCCGCGGTGGGACTCAACGGCAAGGCCTTCATCCCGCTCCTCTCGTCCTTCGCCTGCGCGGTTCCCGGCATCATGGCGACTCGCGTCATCGAAAACCGCCGAGATCGCCTGACGACGATTCTCGTGGCTCCACTCATGAGCTGCTCGGCTCGCTTGCCCGTCTATGTCCTTCTGACCGCGGCACTGATACCGCCCACACCGATCTTCGGGCAGTGGCTCAACGCTCAAGGCTTGGCCATCGCCGCGATGTATTTTCTCGGGATCGTCACGGCGATGATCGCAGCGTGGTGTTTTCGCCGTTGGCTCTTTCCCGGCGAGACGCCGCCGTTGGTCATGGAGCTGCCACCTTATAAGTGGCCCTCGCTTCGCGTCGTGGCGGTGCGTGTCACGGAGCGAGCGGGCGCGTTCGTGAAGCGAGCGGGAACGATCATCTTGGCCGTGACGATCCTGGTTTGGGCGGCCGCTTCCTACCCCCGACCGGCCGGATCGATCCAGCGCATCGAGCATCGCTATGAGCCGCTGATTGCTGCCGCCGAAAGGGCAGGGGAAACGGCTCGCGCGACCTCCCTGCAACAGCAGCGCGACGCCGAGATCGACGCGGCCGTGCTTCGAGGAAGTCTCTTGGGGCGGGCCGGCCAGTGGATCGAACCGGTCGTCCGTCCGCTCGGATGGGACTGGCGAATCGGTTGCGCCGTCGTCGCCTCCTTTCCGGCTCGCGAAGTCGTGATCGGTGCGATGGGGGTGATCTACGGGTTGGGGGACGAACAAAATGAGCAGTCCGAGCCGCTGAAGGAGACGCTTCGGCATGTGACGTGGGAGGGGACGAACCGTCCCGTCTTCACGATTCCCGTGGCCTTGTCACTGATGGTCTTTTTCGCCTTGTGTGCTCAGTGCGCGGCGACGCTGGCCGTCATCCGGCGAGAGACCAACAGTTGGCGCTGGCCAGTCTTCGCTTTCACCTACATGACATTGGCAGCTTACATGGCGGCGTTTTTCACCTACCATGGCGTTCGATGGTGGCTTGGTTGAGAAGGCCGCGAGGGGACCTCGGCGATGGTGGACTGGCAGTCTTTTTTGAGTGTCATGGCAGTTGTCCTGGCCGCCGCGTATCTCGTGCGCACACAGTTCGGGCGGCGGAGTTGCTCGGGATGTCGCCACGGCTGCGATTCCCGTTCCGGTGGTGACGAGCTTGTGTCGCTGATGGTGCCTTCTTCCTCGCCCGACGCCGCCTCGCGGGATACCCTGCTGTAAGTGGCTTTAGGTGATCACTTGGGAGTGCCTCCATGACGCAGTTTGCACGAAGATCGTTTCTGGTAGGTGGCGGGCTGGCCGCTCTTCCCTTGTTGGGTGATGGGGATGGGAATCTTTGTGGCCAAGAAAAACCGGCTGCTCGCAAGTTGCCGGCGAAGGGCCATTTTCCGATCAAAGCGGTTTCCTCGGCCAACGGGATGGCGGCGACGGCGCGGGCGGTCGAGTTGATGCGCCGCGGCGTCGATCCACTCGAGGCCGTGGTGCAGGGCGTGGCCATCGTCGAGGCCGATCCCAACGACACGAGTGTCGGGTATGGGGGGCTTCCAAACGAGCTGGGCATCGTCGAACTCGACGCGGCGGTCATGCATGGTCCTCGGCATCGAGCAGGAGCGGTGGGGGCTTTGCGCGGGATTCGCCATCCGGCTCAAGTTGCCCTGAAGGTGCTCGAGACGACCGACCATGTGCTGCTGGTCGGCGAGGGAGCACGCCAGTTCGCGCGCGTCCACGGGTTTCGGGAGGAGAATCTGCTGACCGATAAAGCGCGCAAAATCTGGCTCCATTGGAAGCAGAATCTTTCGGACCAGGATGACTGGCTGGCGCCGGCCGACGATCCGGAAGTGAGTGCCTTTTTCCATGAGCATACGCGCACGCTTCAGTTGGCCGGCAAGACCGTCCGACGTTTCGTGAGGCCCACTGGCACCATCCACTGCGCGGGGATGAATGCGCAAGGGGACATTTGTTGTACGACGACGACCAGCGGGTTAGCGTTCAAGATTCCCGGTCGTGTCGGGGACTCGCCCATCATCGGAGCCGGGCTTTATGTCGACAACGAAGTCGGGTCTTGCGGGAGCACGGGGCGAGGAGAGGCCAACTTGCAGAATCTCGCGAGTTTCTTGGCAGTGGAGTTGATGCGAGGTGGTATGAGTCCCAAAGAAGCTGGTATGGCGACGTGTCGGCGCATTGCCGAGCACACGAAGCGGCGGGACTTGCTGGATGACGAGGGGCGTCCCATTTTCGATCTCAAGTTTTACCTGCTCGACAAGCGGGGACGTCACGCCGGGGTTTCCCTTTGGGGGCCGGCGAAGTTCGCTGTGACCGACGAACAAGGCACGCGGCTGGAGGACTGCGCCTTCCTCTATAAGCGTCCGGCGGATCACTCCTAGCGCGACGTCGATGGTCTCGTCGCGAATCAACGGCTGTGCAGGCCAGCCCTACAACTATCGCCGTTGTCTCTATCGCAGAAACGATGATGGGATGATCTGGTGGGAGATCGAGCGAGGGATCGCTTTCAGCTGCAGTGGGCTTGAGGACGCAGTAGTGGGCCGTTGTGTGTAGCGACTAAAGAAGCTTGCGAAACTGCTCATTCGTCAATCCGGCATCCCGGACGATATTGCCCATCGTGATCGCATTCACGGGATTGTGTCGCGGCACAGTGAGCACGCGCGTACCACCGGTCATAACGATGTGTTTGCCCTGCCGGGCGATCCAAAATCCAGCCTTTTCGAGAGCCCGCACAGCGTCAAGGTGATTCACGCCTGCCAGTTTGGGCATGGCTAAACCTCGACGACAACCTGTTTTCCTTCGGTAGTCGCAGCCAATTCTGCAACAACGTCTAAGTACTCCCGGATGGCATCCCTGATGTTCGCGAGTGCCTCGGCCTCAGTTTCCCCTTGCGAGTGGCACCCGGGTAGCCCTAGCACGGATGCGGCGAAGCCGTCATCGGATTTCTGGATCAAGACCGTATACTTCACGGCGAACTCCTGCGTGAACAGAGGACTAGACCATCCCACCCAGCGGCCACCATTACCTCTACTCTAGTATACTCCTTTGTGCCGGCCTCGGTAAGTGAAATTGACCATCAGGACGCACACGGAGCGTGCCGGCAACGGGACGAATCAAGCGGAAAACGCGCGCCATGTAGCCATCAGCGGAATCAGATTGACGCCCACCATCACCACATGTGCGTGGGATGCTCCCTATGGTCGCCGTCGATTCTGGCTGCTCGTATACTACGATGAGGCATCTAAGTGCTAGTGCTCCGTCAGTGGAGCCTTGAGATGTTTCTCCTTACTGAGTTTCTCGATGATCTGCTTGCCGGCGGTCCACGGCGTCGCTCAGTTCTACTCGGCAGCGGCGAGCGGCACTGTATTTCGTTTCCTTGGTGTGGGGCAATGATGGAGACTCGTCATGCGTTTTTCCACAGTTTCGCTACTGGTTGCTTGTGTGGTTGCTCTGCTCGTCATTCCGGTGTGGTTTGAGTCGAACGGTCCGCATCCCGGCCGGCTGCACGCCCAGCAGTCTGTTCTAGCGAAGAGCCAGCAGGATGCGAAGTCCCAAAGTCAAGATGGGAAACCGACTCGTAACGCCGACGAACTCACTTTGCGGAAACTCGAGGAGGACATCGAAAAGATCGAACTGGTGGAGGCTACACTCGCCGATTTCTTTTCGTACTTCGAAAAAGAGTTCGACCTGCAGTTCTATATTGACCGCATGGCGTTTGTCGACGCCGACATTTCCCTCGACGAACCGGAGATCACGATCCGTCTTCGTCACGTTCCGGTCGAGATGGTTCTCCGCCGTGTCCTCGGTGAGCTTGACCTCGACTATTCTCTCGATCACGGGGTCCTGATCATTTCGACGGTCAACGTGAGTTCGCAGCCCGATAATCTTCTCGTACGCGTTTATCCCGTGGGCGACCTGGTCGAGCCACTGAAGAGGTCGAGACCGAAGCCGCGCGGTGGGTTTTATCTCCGCCCTAGCTCGGAACCAAGTCGTGCCGGAGCAGCGCATGGTGCGGCAAACTCGCGTCCCAACACGACGAGCCCAGATTCGAGGAAATCCGGTGGTGCGGAACCAGGAGAATTGGGAAATGGTGGACCAGACAGCACAGAGACTGCCTCGGGGAACGCCCGATCGGCGCAAACCAACGAGGCTGTTTCCTATGACGTCTTGCGACTGATGGAGGTCATTCGGACGACCTGCGATCCGGACTCCTGGGAGGAAAACGGCGGCACCGGAAGGATGACCGAGTTCCGCGGTGCGCTCATCGTTGCCCACACTTGGCGTCACCAGCGACTCGTGAAGCAGTTCCTCGACGATCTTCGATCGGCGGTCGACGCTTCATCGGACTGACTTGCCCCATAGGACGCTGACACCCACCCGTCATTTGTTGTCGAGCAGCGGGAGGGTGTCTGGCGTCTTCGGGACAACCAGTGGCTTACGGTGCGTCCTCGCCTTCCTCGAGTTCTTCGACTTCTTCGAGCACTTCCTCCATTAGTTCGCGAAGTTCTTTGAGTTGTTTCTCGATCTTGTCGAGGCGCTCTTCGAGTTCCCTCGCGTTCCCTGCGCGTCCTCGCATCGCCTTCATGGCTCGCTCCATGGCCTCCTGCCGTGCTCGCTGCATGGCCTGAGCCTGCTCGCGGATGACTTTGCGCAGCGCCTCTGCCTGCCGGCGCGCGGCTTCGACTTGCTGGCGCATCTGCTTCATTTCAGCTTCTTGTTTTGCAGCCCGAAGTTTCTCGACTTGCTCGAGGCGTTCCTTCATCATGCGCCGAGCTGCTTCGACGGCTTGTTCGCGGTGTTTCCGGAGTTGGCGGCGCGTCTCTTCGGAGACACTCGGTTCCTCAACGACTTCTTTACCGTCTTCCGCCTTCTTTCCATCTTCATTCTCGGAGTGGACTTCCACTTCCAGCTCGAGCCCCGCGCCGGGTCGAAGTTTCGAAAGAAGGCGCATCGCCTCTTCGAGCTGTTTCCATTGTGCCTGGCCGAGTGCTCGGGTTCCACGTTCGGCGGCCATGTCCGCGCCTTTGATATGGAACTTGCGAACCTTGCCATCTGGGCCGACCATGCGCAGCTCAATGCGAGTCTCCGATCGACCATCTTGCGTCTTCGTCTCTCGATGGATCTGCATTCTTCGTTCCTGATGGCGCTCCTTCTTCGTCGACGCTTCGCCCTGTGCGTCCGATCCCTTTTGCTCCGTCTCCGTTTCTCGGGCCTTTTGTCTCTTCTTGTCTACCTTCTCCACATTCTCTTCGATGACGACGACGATGCCGTCTTGGGTCTCGGGCGAGACGCGAATGGCTTTGGGAAGTTTCGATTCATCGGCGGGGACGATGAAGATGCGCACTTCTTTGGGGCTGTCCTTGGAGAGCCTCAAGACGCGGACCTTGCTGTCTTGGATGTGAGGCGTGGCAAGGGCTTTGCCGGGGACGCGGAGGACTCGGGCCTTCGTCTCCACCGGTTTGGGCTTGGCATCGGATGGGGACACCGACTTCGATTTTTCCTGTTTCGACGCGTCGGAAGCGGCCTGTCGGACCTGGACACGCACTCGCTGTTTGCCGTCCGGTTTCGGTTCATCGCCGAGGGCGGGCGCGATCACCGGGGAGGTCAAGACGATCGCCAGGCTCCAGACAACAAGGTCGACTCGAGAAAATGTCGGCATGGCAGAAGTCTCCTTCGAGGGGGTGGAATGGTGTGCCCCAGCGTTCGGTTCCCAAAGGCCGAGCCGCTCTTGAGAGCGTCGGCCTCCAGGAGAAACAGTTGCCGCATCCCTTGAGATCTTGCAGAAAAACGGGTGCCATTTGGCGAGCGACACATCGGTTCACGGCGGAGGACCCTGTGCTGCCGGCCGATGGTCGGTCGCGCCGCTATTCCACGGAGATCCCAGTCGCATGGTCCGGCACATTCCGTATCGTCTCTTGTAAGGTGCGGGGTCGTAGGCCGTCATGCCATACAGGTGGAAGTGGGGACGTGGTCAGTGAGGGCCTCTTGATTTCGTCCGGCGCCGGAAGTAGGGTGACGGAAGGTGTGGGGGACGCTTTCGAGTCGACGGTGGTACGGGTGATGGCCCGGCCAGTCGCGAGACGGCGACGACTACGTTGTGGTTGTATGGTTTTGTTGTTGGTTTTTGCATGAGAGGACGAGGAGCCATGTGGAAGAAGAGTTTGCTGGTCGTGGCGTTGGTGGCCTTTGGGAGCGTCGCTTTGGCAGCCGAGAGTGGCGTGAAGTGCCCTGTATCGGGCAAGAAGGCCAATCCCAAGTGCACGACCTCACATAAGGGAGGCAAGGTTTGTTTCTGTTGCGGCAACTGCCTGAAGGCTTTCAAGAAGGATACGGCCAAGTTTTCCGCCAAGGCCAATATGCAACTCGTGGCGACCGGCCAGGCAAAGCAGAAGGCATGCCCCTTTTCGGGCGGTAAAGTGAAGGACGGCACCGAAGTGAAGGTCGACGGCGTCACTGTCAAGTTCTGCTGCAAGCGTTGCAAAGGGAAAGCCGAAAACGCGAAGGATAAAGTCGCGACGATCTTCAGCGACAAGGCATTCAGCAAGGGCTTCGAAGTGAGCAAGAAGTAGGTCTGCGAAGTCGCCTTGCGTGTCGGTAGTGCGCATCGATGGAAGTTGCATGCTCCGGCACAAGATGGATAAAGAAGAGCCCGCTGCGAGATTTCGCAGCGGGCTCTTTTCGTGGTGCCCGTGCGGCGAACAGATGGCGCCTTACCGACGTCGGCGCCCGAAAACCCGGAAGCGCCTCCGGCGTCGCGATGAACTATAGGAATAGTAGTTGTCGCTGTTCTGGGAAGCCTCCGACACTGATGTGTCATTGTCGGACGTCTCCTCCTCCGTCGATTCGCCGCTACCATTCTCTTCGATGACCGGCTTGAGGACGCGCTGGGCGGGGTAGCCGTAGAGACCAACCCAGTAGGGAGTTCCTCCGGGGCTCACGGCGTAGCCGAACCCCGCGTCGGTCGTGCCGCTGACGATCGATGCCCAGTGCCCGCCGCTACTTTGCCAGCCGGCAAAAGCGGCGTGGACCGATCCATACCCCATGGCGATATTCTCACGGACTGAACCTTCATAGCCGTAACGTGCTGCGCGATCCGAGGGGCCACCGTTGACGTAGTGGCTGAACTGGCCTGTGCGCGCCATGTATTCGGCATGGTCTTGAGCCGCTTTGGTGAGTTCCTCTGAGAGCCGGTGTGGACCCAGTCCCACCGAAGCTCGGAGTTCGTTGTTCCGCTCCAGCATCTGCTGGACAATGCTGACCTCCGCCTCTTCCGGCATGTCTGCCAGAATGGTTTGACTGCCGGCGAGAGCCCAGACCATCCACATTCCCAAAGTGTTCATCACGATCATCCTCCCTGGAATCCAAGGTGTCATCGAACAGAAGTGGCATCAACGGCGGCGAGGAGGCTCGAGTTGCTTTCGGTCCCGACGTCGTCTCCGGGACGTGCGGCAAATCTGCCGGTCGTGCTTGGAATGGTGAGCCTCATCGCCTCTCCCGAGAACCCGATCCGTGGGTTGCGAGGCACTATCGTGGCAGATGGTTGCGAGGGTCGACACCCAGGCACCCTGGTGGTGGGGATGGGCGTTTGGACGGGGCCGAGAAGTGTGATTAGACTGGGAGCAACGACGAGCCGGTACACCTTGATGGGAGCAGCGACGATGATGTTTTCGAAGCGGGTGACACGAGTGTCGCGAGCAACGCTGTTTTGGGGGCTGTGGGTTCTCGCACTGGTTTCGTGCGGTCCGGCCCGCGGCGAGGACGACCTGGAAGCTCTGGCGGCCACCCTGAAATGGCGAGAAATCGGGCCAACGGCAACGGGGGGACGCGTCGTCGACATTGACGTTGATCCTCGAGACAAGGCAGTGATCTACGTCGCTTCGGCGTCGGGCGGTCTTTGGAAGACCGAGGACAATGGAACGACGTGGCGCTGCATCTTCGAGCGAGAGGGGACGATTTCCATCGGCGACATCGCCGTCGATCCTCATCACCCCGACACGATTTGGGTCGGTACAGGGGAGGCAAACAACCAACGCAGCTCCTATTGGGGAGACGGCATCTACAAGTCGACCGACGGCGGCAAGACATGGAAGAACATGGGACTGCGCGACACGCACCACATCGGTCGGATCGTTGTGGATCCTCGTCGATCGAATGTCGTCTATGTCGCCGCGCTGGGGCACCTGTACAGTGAGAACGCTCAGCGAGGCTTGTACAAGACGACCGATGGCGGAAAGACATGGCGCAAAGTTCTCGATTTGGGGCCTCGCGTCGGTGTCGTCGATGTAATCGTCCATCCGAAGAAGCCGAACATTGTCTTGGCGGCCGCTTATGAGCGTCTTCGTCGTGCGTGGCATTTCGACGGCGCCGGTCCGGGGTCGGGCATTTATCGCTCCACCGACGCAGGTCGCACATGGCAGCGCATCGGCGATCCCCTGCCGACAGGTGAGGTGGGAAGGATCGGGCTGGCGTATTGCGCCGCCAATCCCGACATCATGTACGCTTGCGTGTCGGATCAGAACCCGGCGGAGCCCAAATCTCCTGACGACTCACGCAAACCATCCGATGCCAAGAAGAACATGAAGAAGGGAAAGGCTCCCGATGGGCAAGCCACTCCCTGGGGATTTCATGTCGTCTTCCGTGACCATGACGCGATCGTGTCCGACGTTGCCGAAAAGAGCATGGCGGCTCGCATCGGTATCCGGCCCGCTGATCATTTGGAGAAGTTGGCCGGTCGAGAGGTTGACAGTGAGGAGACATTGAAGTCCATCCTGGAACGGCTGAAAGAGGGTGATTCGGTATTGGCGGAACTCTCTCGCGAGGGCAAGAGGCGAACGGTATCCCTGACAGTGGCACGCAAGGAGCGGCGGGAGCGAGGCGGGCTCATTTTCCGCTCGACCGACGCGGGGGCGACATGGGAGCTGCGCAATGAGAAGCCGGTGAGCGGCCAGCCTCCTTATTATTACGGTCAGATTCGAGTCGACCCCCAGGACGCCGAACGCGTCTACCTGCTCGGCGTACCCCTTTTCGTTTCCGATGATGGTGGAGTGAAATGGAAGAGCAATTTGGCCAAGTCGGTCCACGTCGACCATCACGCATTGTGGATCGATCCGGATGACTCCGACCACTTGCTGTTGGGAAACGACGGTGGCTTCCATATCAGCTACGACCGAGGGCGCACGTGGGATTACGTCTACAACTTGTCGATCTCGCAGTTTTACGCCATCGGTTTGGACATGCAGCGTCCCTATTTGATCTATGGGGGGCTGCAAGACAATGGGACCTATGCAGGTCCGAGTCGCTCTCGCAATCCTCAAGGGATCGGTCGTTTCGAATGGCATCGCGTGGGAGGTGGCGACGGCTTCTACGCGGAGATTGATCCGGAAGAACCGTACATCGTCTTTGGCGAATGGCAATTCGGTATGCTCTATCGGCTGGATCGGCGCACCGGTCAACGCAAGTCGATCCGGCCTCCGCAAAGTGATCCTCATGGGCCGCCTGACCGCTACAACTGGATGTCTCCCATGTTGCTGTCGCGGCATCACCGATGGACTCTTTATTTCGCCGGCAACAAACTCTTTCGTTCTCGCGATCGGGGCGATCACTGGGAGGTCATCAGCCCCGACTTGACCACCGCCGATCCGGAAAAGATCGGCGGCAATGTGCCTCACTGTACCATCACGACGATCGCCGAATCCCCCTTGGACGCGGATATCCTGATGGTCGGAACCGATGATGGCCTCGTGCATTGGACCGACGATGGGGGCAAGACGTGGCGCAACGTGAGTGACCATTTTCCGGTTCGGCCGCAAAACTGGTGGTGTTCGCGCGTCGAGTTGTCTCATTTCGATCGCCAAACCGCGTATGTCTCCTTTACGGGATACCGCGAGGACGATTTTCGTCCGTTCTTATTCGTCACTCACGACGGGGGCCGGAGCTGGCAGAGCCTGGCCAATGGTCTTCCCGAAGGGCCGATCAACGTCGTGCGCGAAGATCCTCGGCGCAAGAACGTCCTGTACGTGGGGACCGAGTTCGGTGTCTTCGTTTCCGTCGACGGTGGTAACAAGTGGGTGGCACTCGAAGCCGGGATGCCTCGAGCCCCAGTACACGATTTACGCGTCCATCCTCGCGATCGTGATCTCGTAGCCGGGACGCACGGACGAGGCATTTTTGTGCTCGACGACATCACGCCGTTGCAGGAGTTTACTGAGCGCGAGGCTAAAGCGCCGGCGCATCTCTTTTCGCTGCGCGAAGCCGTGGCGTACCGTCGCGTGGCCACCCAGCATATTTCGGGCGATCGGCGCGTCATGGCGCCGAATCCGCCGGACGGCGCCATCATTTCTTACTGGCTGGAATCGAGCGTCGCCAAAGAAGACTTTGCTTTGGCGGTACTGGACGCGGACTTCCAGCAGGTCCGGAAACTGAAGGGACCGACCGAGCCGGGATTCCACCGGGTGGTTTGGGATCTGCGCCGAGACGGTGGTGGCCGTTTCGGAACTCGAGTCGCTCCTGGAACGTACTACATCCAACTGAAAGTGCGGAAACGGATGTGGCGGCGCCCCGTTCAAGTTCTGGAAGACGTGCCGGTTCCATCTTGGCCAGCGCCGTGACACAGCTTGGGGCGAGTCGTCGAGGGACTGGCCAGGGAACCACGGAAATGACGGGGGCGGAATGCCGGCCGATCAAGGCTCGCCCTGGCCCGGCGCGGCAGTGGGGCCTACAATAGGCCGGCTATCCGGAGCAATGGGCTTCGGTGGCACGCGCGGGTGATCAGGAGAACGCAAGCCATGGAGTGGATGAAATCGGCCTCAAGGCCAAACATCGCTATGAGAAAAGGGGTAGTTTGGCTGGCATGGGGACTTATGTGGGGGTGTGCGCTCGCGGCCGTGAGCTTGCAACCCGTGGTCGCCGCGCCACCAAAAAAGCATCCACTCGATCCGGCCATTGAAATGGCGGAACGTGGACTAGCGCGCATCGAAAAGGAAATCCGCGATTACACGGCGACACTGGTCAAGCGCGAGCGGATCGGGAGCAAACTGGGCGACTACCAGTACATGTTTATCAAAGTGCGGCATGAACAGAAGAAGGGAGGCCGTGTGGTCGTGCCGTTCAGTGTCTACCTGAAGTTTCTCAAGCCCCCGGAACTTCGAGGACGCGAAGTGATTTATGTCGAGGGATGGAACGACAACAAGTTGATGGCTCATGAACCTCCCGATTCGGCTACGTATCGGTTGGTGGGACGCGTGAGTTTGAAACCGGACGGGTTTCTGGCCATGAGGGGCAACCGGTATCCGATTACCGAAATCGGCATCCACAACCTCGTTGTACGCCTGCTGGAGGTGGCTCGGGAAGATCGCAAGTACGGCGAATGCGAAGTCGACTTCTATAAAGGCGCCAAGATCAACGGGCGTACTTGCACGAAGATCGAAGTGCGGCATCCGGTCCGGCGCCGGCAGTTCCGTTTCCATATTGCGCGGATTTACATCGACGATAAGCTTCAGATTCCGATCCGGTACGAGTCGTATGACTGGCCGGAGAAACGAGGCGGCTCGCCGTTGTTGCTCGAGGAATACACCTACCTCAACGTCAAGCTCAATGTCGGCCTGACCGATCGCGATTTCGATCCTGACAACCCACAATACCAGTATCCGTAAACTTGAGCCCAGCGCATCGGCTGCCGACTCGAGACTTGCTGGATCTTCCGTGAGAGACTCGCCTTCGATGCCACTGATTCAGCTCCGTGACATTTGGAAGGTTTACGATTTGGGGGAAGTCCAGGTGGAGGCGCTTCGCGAGGTCGATTTGGACATCGAGCGGGGCGAGTATGTGGCGCTCGTCGGTCCCTCCGGTTCGGGCAAGTCGACACTGATGAACGTTCTGGGGTGCCTCGACCGTCCCACGCGAGGGAGTTACCGCTTGGACGGGATCGAAGTCGGTACGATGAACCGCGATAAGCGGGCTCGCATTCGCAACCGTCAGATCGGTTTCGTCTTCCAGAACTTCAATCTGCTCAATCGCACTTCGGCCCTGGAGAATGTCGAATTGCCTTTGCTCTATCGTAAGGGAATGACGAATCGGCAGCGGCATGAGCGAGCGAAGATGTTGTTGGACAAGGTGGGGCTGGGAGACCGGCTCGACCATCATCCCGGGCAGCTTTCCGGAGGCCAACAGCAGCGTGTGGCGATCGCTCGAGCCCTGGCCAATGAACCATCGATCTTGATGGGGGACGAGCCGACGGGGAACCTCGATTCGCGGACCAGCGCCGAGGTGATCGAGCTGTTCCGGAAACTCAATGAGGAGCAGGGGATCACGGTGATCATGGTGACGCACGACCCGTGGGTGGCTCGTCAGACCCACCGCAATATCGTCCTGCGGGACGGACGCATCGTTCTCGACACGAGCGATGCGGAGGAGGCCATCCAATTGTTACAACGCGCCCAACCGTTCCTGGCCGGTAGCTCGGAAGGAACCGGTAGCACGGATTGACTCGATTCTGCCGAACGGCTCGCCGATCTCCTCCCGTAGGATGTGTGGACACGGGCGAAGGATTGTGGCATGGAGTGCGGCCATCTGGGGAGGGCTGATCGTTCCGTGCGCTTTGTTCGCTCAGCATCGCCTCCCGCCGGTCATCTATCCCGAGGTCCAGTCCGTGCCTTTTCGCGACCCGCCGGGACTGGCTCCAGCGCCGGTGCCGCCCAGTGCGCCGCCCGTGACGGTCGAGCGTCCCGAGCCTCAGCAGGGGGAGCGACTCTACAGCCTTGATGAGTGTCTAAGGATCTCTTTGGCCAACACGGACGTGGTCCGTCTGTTGAGCGGTTTCGGTTCGGCGCGGGCGGCCGTCACGATTTACGATCCAGCCATCGCGACCGCTGCCATCGATCAGGCTCAAGCCGCCTTCGATCCTCGACTGCAACTCAACCAGCAGTTTCGTCGTTTCGAGTCGCCTAGCGCGGTTGCCGATCCGGGGGATCCCTTGAGGAGTCTCATCGTGGGGTCGCGCACCGACGACTACGACCTCTTCCTCGATTTGTCCAAGAAGTCGTCGCTGGGTGGTGTTTCACGGCTCCTTGTCCGCGCCACCCCCCAACGTTTCCAACCCGGCACATTTCCCCTTAATCCGCAGAGTCGTTCCTCGGCCGAGTTGCAATATACCCAGCCGCTCTTGCAGGGAGGCGGAATCGCCGTCAATCAAGTGCCGATTGTTCTCGCCCGCATTGACACGGAGCGGTCCTTTTTTCAACTCAAAGATGCGTTGCAAGAGCACGTGCGCGGCGTGATCAACGCCTACTGGGATCTTGCGGCGGCTCGAGTCGAAGTGTTGGCTCGGCAAAAGCAGGTGGAGCAGGCTGCGGAAGCGGTCCGCTACACGCAGGCCCGCAAGGAAGCCGGCTTTGGCGACGCCGGCGACTTAGCTCAAGCCCGTTTGGCTCTGGCCAACTTCCGTGCCAACTTAATTGCTGCGGAGGCGAATCTGTTGGACCGGGAGGCGGCCTTGCGCGCCATCATGAAACTGTCGCCCCCGGGCGACTTCCGGCTCGTCCCGTCGACTCATCCGGTCGAGCTTCCGATCACCTTCCAATGGGACCGGCTGGTTGAAGTAGCCGAACGTAGCCGTCCGGATATCGTCGAATTGAAACTTGTGATCGAAGCCGACCGCCAGTTGCTATTGCAGAGTCGCAACCAGGCACTCCCGCGACTCGATGCCGTTGCCCTCTATCGATGGAACGGTCTGGAAGGGACGATGCCGGTGGGAACGCGTATCCGCACGCCCAGCGGCCAATACACCGACTGGACACTCGCCGTCAACTTTTCGGTGCCGCTGGGGTTGCGGCAGGAGCGAGCCGGATTGCGGCGTCAGGAGCTGATCTTGCGCAAGGATCAGGCTTTCCTGGAGCAGGGACTGCACAACATGACGCAGCGGTTGGCTGGACAGTTGCGTCGGATTTCCAGTGCCTACGCGCAGTACCGGGCCTTCCAGGAGACGCGGCGGGCCGCTCGCGAGAACCTCCTCGTGCAACGCGCCGAATATCTGGCAGGTCGCACCATTTTGCTCAATGTGCTGCAGGCGATCGCCGACTTCGGAAACGCCGTCGCGTCGGAGGCTCGAGCCCTGGCCACTTACAACATCGAACTGGCCAACCTGGAGCGGGAAAGCGGGACGATCCTCGAAAGTCATGGCGTGCGCCTGTTCGAGGAAACAGAACGCATGCTGGGACCGCTGGGACGATGGGGACACGGGCGGTTCTATCCCGAGAGTCTGCGTCCGGGCCAGCCGCAACCGAGATTCGAGGAGTCGGCCGAACCATGGGACCGTGAGTTGGAACGGCACTACGAGCTCGAGCCCGGCGAGGCACTTGAGGAGATCCGCCCGAAGTAGCGGCGACGCGAGAAACTTGGCAAGAGGCGCAGAGTGCAGGATGCGGAAAAGGCGTGCCGGTTGGCGAGGGGTTGCGGCGAGTGCTGCAAAGTGTGAGGAGAAGGAAGGGGCTCGCCGATCACAGACAGAGACGAATTCGAACGATGCGGAGTCGGCGCCGGTGGACCGGTATCGACTGCTAGTTTCCCAAAGGTACCACGGAGGGCGTCGGTGGGACGTCGAATCCGGTACAAGCGATGTCCTTGAGGGAGGAATCTTGCCATGCGGTGGCTCACAACAACGTGGTGTTTGATGGTGGCGGCTCTATTTGCCATGCCGGCAGCGTCGGCGCAGGAAGCTCAGTTCGCCAGCTTGAGTGAACGGCTGGCCCAAGTCGAAGCCGAACTCGCCCGCTATCGGGCAGGGGAAAGCTGTGAAGTGCCCTGCGATGGAGGTTCTAGTTGGGATTGCCGTACCCCGGGGCTGGTCGCCGGAGCCGACTTGATCTTCATGCGTCCGTACCAGACGGAAGGCCAGACACCTGATTACGATTTTGAAGCGACACCGCGGCTCTGGTTGGGCTGGCAGCGGGCCGATGGCTTGGGCATCCGGGCTCGCTGGTTCGAATACGACGGCACCAGCAATCTGCCGACGGCGATCATCAATGACCTCAACATGGTCACGATCGACCTCGAGTTGACCGACACGTTTACGCTGGGATCGAAGTGGGAAGGACTTTTCTCAGGTGGATTCCGGTATGCTCATTACGAAGAAGTGACTGCGGCTAACCCCGGCCCCACCGACTTCTTGGAGGTTGACTCGGCGTACGGTCTTGTGCTGGGCGTGGAACTCTACCGGCATCTGCGGAATAATATCTATCTGTTCGGTTTGGCTCGCGGTTCGGCCATGTACGGCAAGGACGTGTTCGATCACGGTGCCGTCGACCAGGACGTCACCTTCTTCATCACCGAGCTCCAGGGGGGGGCCGAGTATCGTCGCGAGATTTGCGGGACGACTTACCTGTTTGCTCGCGCCGCTGTCGAGTCCCAGTATTGGGCCGGTGTGAGTGACAACGATACCGAAGACATTGGTCTGCTCGGCTTCTATTTCTCGCTCGGTCTGGCTCGCTGAATCAACGGCCAAACGTGGCATGGTTGCGGCCGCCCCGAACAGGGCGGCCGTTTTTTATTGCGCAGCGGCAACTACTCGTAGCGCAATGCAACGATCGGATCGAGGCGGCTGGCCCGGAGCGCCGGAAAGAAACCGAAACCGACGCCGACGGCCGCGGAAAACAAGATGGCGATGACGGCGGCCGGGACCGAAATGACGATCGGCCAGTCGGTTCCCGAAGAAATGTGATTAATGGCCGCCGTGATCCCGATCGACGCGGCGATACCCAGTCCCAGGCCGACCAGCCCGCCCGCACACGAAAGGATCACGGCTTCGACGAGGAACTGCCAGAGGATATCGCGGCCGCGAGCTCCCACGGCCATGCGAATGCCGATTTCGCGAGTCCGTTCGGTCACCGAGACGAGCATGATATTCATGAT
>WFWZ01000147.1 GCA_015490875.1 Planctomycetaceae bacterium | reverse complement strand
GACGGGGCGGCCCACGTAGCTCAGGCTTTCCATCCTGACATCACCCTCCCTTTGCGTCTTGGCGTCTTTGCGCGAGGCCTCGTGTTCGCGCGAGGCCTCGTGTTTCTCACAAAAAAACTCACGTTGCCAGCGACACATATGCGGCATGGACGGAAATCGGAGTCTTTTGGAACAGGTTCTAAAAAAGTCGGCCCAGCTTGCCGATAGTTACTTGTGCCGATAAGCTGCCGCCGCTACCTATTCTTCTCGGTCGGCATATCTTTTCTTTCGAGACGCGGCGAACTTCGACGTACCACCTTTGCCAAGAGGAGTTCAATATCCATGCCGGAGTCTGCCAACGTTTGCAGTCTGCAGGATTTGAGAAACTATGTCGAACGAATGATTTGCAAGATCCATGAGTTGGAGCCGCAGGTGTTTCAGATGACCGAACGCGTTCTGGTCCGCAAGGGCCGTCCCTGTGGAATCTGCTTCTGCCTGCACGGCCCTCGCAGCGTCAAATTCGTTGCGATCTGGGAAACCGACCAGAACACGGTGCTCCTGTACGGCTCCAGCGGTGAACGTGTCGGGCGTGTGCGGCTTACGGGCCGCCCGACACTCCAACAGGCGGCGGCCTGAAAAAGATGCCATCGGCAACGCACAAGCGCCGGTTGGCCCTTTTTCGGGAATCGCCTATCCAACAGAAACAACGCGACAACAGGGAGGGAACGCATCCATGCTGGTATTGTCACGACGAGAACGTGAGCGAATTCGACTGGGCGACTCGATCATAGTGACGGTCGTCCGCCTGGCGGGAGACAAGGTCCGTTTGGGGATCGAGGCTCCGAAGGATATGCTGGTCCTTCGCGACGAGTTGGAAGAGCACGAGCAGCCCCAAACGCACGCGTGCATGGTAGGGGCGCAGGCCTAAAGTCGGGGCACAGCCCCTTCGAGGAAACTGAAAAGGGCGGGCACATCGGGCCCGCCCTTTTTCTTGTACCACCAATGACTCGTACAGAGAGTCAGCGTTTGGAGAACTGCGTGCCTCGACGGGCTCCGTGCAGACCGTACTTTTTGCGTTCCTTCATACGGGCGTCGCGCGTGAGGAACTTGCCATCGCGGAGCGTCGTGTAGAGTTCCTGGTCGAGGCTGACCAGAGCTCGTGCGATCCCCATGCGGCAGGCTCCAGCCTGGCCGGTCGTCCCACTCCCTTTGACATTGATGAGGATGTCGATGTCGTTCCGTTTGCCCACCGCTTCCAGGACTTCCAAGATGGTACGCTGGTCCTGAGCATTGGGAAAATAGTCCTCGAGCGATCGCTTGTTGATCGTGATTTTCCCCGAGCCGGGCCGGATGCGCACCCGCGCCACGGCCGACTTGCGGCGTCCCGTCCCCAAAGCGTCTCCAGTGATTTTGTCGGTTTTGACCAGCATGCTATTTCGACGTGTTTGCTAAAAGGTCAGGAATCCAGAAGTCGCCGAATGGCCCTCCTCAGTCGTCATGATGGACGAGCTTCTTACCGATCTCCAGCGGCTGAGGTTTTTGAGCCTGGTGGGGATGGTCGGGGCCGACGAACAGCTTGAGCTTCTTCAGCATTTTGCGGCCGAGGCGATTCTTCGGCAACATGCGCCGCACCGCGTCTTCCAAGATCCGTTCCGGGTGCCTTTCCCGCCGCGTCGCCGCGTTCTCACTGCGCTGACCCGGATAACCGGTGTACCACGTATACGTCTTCTGTTCCCACTTCCGCCCCGTGAACGCGACCTTCTCCACGTTCGTGACGATCACATAATCCCCGGTATCGACGTGGGGCGTGTAGGTGGGACGGTGCTTCCCCATCAGGATCATGGCGATATCGGACGCCAATCGCCCGACGATCTGATCGGTGCCGTCCACATGCCACCACTGAGGGGTCACCTCGCCAGGTTTGGCCATATACGTCTTGGTGCCGACCACGGCTCACTTCTCCACAAAGTATGTTTTCTGGAAGCCGGGCCACGCCGACCGTCCGGGTCACCACAGTGCCGGGCGTCGGGCCGGTTCCATCGATGGAAATTCTGCTTGGAGAATCGACGATTCTATCGCCGGCAAAAAACCTCCACAAGGTCTCCTAGCGGATTGCCCGGCAAATTCCCACAATGGGGCGACTTGTGAGTGGGATGGCAAGGGGGGATCGAAGGCCGCGAGAAGCGGTGTCGAGCGACACCTGGAAAGAAGCAGTTGGGCGATGGCGACCATAGGTGTTTTGCGGGAGCGGTATCCGGGCGAGCGTCGAGTGGCGATCGTGCCAGCGACGGTGGGAAAACTGGCCAAGACCGGCCTGGAGGTCCGGGTCGAGACGGGTGCCGGCGAGGCTGCGGGGTATCCCGACGAGGAGTACCGGCAAGCCGGGGCCTCGGTCGTGGAACGCTCGCAGGTCCTCGCGTGTGACCTGGTCGTGGGGGTGCGCGTTCTGGGAGCCGGGGGAGACTCATGGTCGTCGGATCTGGAAGGACTGGCCGAGCACGCTGTGTTGATCGGCATGTGTGATCCTCTGGGAACCGCCGAAGTGCTCAAGGAGGTAGCTGGGCGAGGCTGGACGGTCGTGGCGCTCGAGATGATTCCGCGCATCACGCGAGCTCAGAGCATGGATGTGCTCTCGTCCATGGCGACGGTGGCCGGTTACCGAGCCGTCTTATTGGGGGCAGTGGAGCTCCCGAGGATGTTCCCCCTGCTGATGACGGCGGCGGGCACGATCACAGCGGCTCGCGTCTTCGTGATCGGTGCCGGCGTGGCTGGACTGCAGGCTCTGGCGACAGCCAAACGCTTGGGGGCCACGACGCAGGCGTACGACGTGCGCGCCGCGTGCCGCGAGCAGGTGGAGAGTGTGGGAGCCAAGTTCATCGAGCTTTCGTTGCCGGAAACGTCGGCCGAGGACCAGGGGGGTTACGCCAAGGAACTGGCCGAAGAGTTCTATCAAAAGCAGCGTGAGCTGATGGCGTCGGTGGTCGCCGAGAGTGACGTGGTGATCACGACCGCGGCCATCCCGGGAAAACGCTCGCCACTGCTGGTGACAGAAGCGGCGGTGAAGGGCATGGCGCCCGGCAGTGTGATCGTCGATTTGGCGGCCGAGCGAGGAGGCAACTGCGAGCTGACTCGACCGGACGAACGTGTCGTGGCCCACGGGGTGACGATCCTGGGACCGACCAACTTGCCGTCAGAGGTGCCCTATCACGCCAGCCAGATGTACTCGAACAACATCGCCAACTATCTGCGCAACGTCGTGCGGGAAGGACGCATCGAGTGGGACTGGGAAGACGAGATCCTGCGCGAGACGGTGGTGGTACGGGACGGCGAAGTTCGCCACCCGAGGATTCGGTCCCTGTTGGGACTTGAGCCGCTGGAGCAGCCGGCGAGCGCCGATGCGAGTGCCAATCCGCCGGAGGCCGGAGAAACGGAGTCGGATTCGAACCCGAGCACATGAGGACCAAAGACGATGCGGCAAGAACTTAATGGCCGTCCCTGCCGAAGTCGAGGGCGATGGGGTACTCCCACGCGTTTGCTTCGCGTCTTGTTTTGGAGTCTGCTCTTCGGCATCGTGGGAGCCGGTTGGTGGGCAGCCGATGCCAGCTCGTCGGAAGGCTCTGCCGCTGATGGCTCCCCATCGGCACAAGAATCGGTAACCGGCGAGGAGCCGGCGGAGGCGAAGGGGTTTTCGCGACGCCAGACGATCCTGACCAGCTTGACGATTTTCGTGTTGGCGATCTTTGTCGGTTTCGAAGTGATCACGAAAGTGCCTCCGACACTTCATACGCCATTGATGTCCGGATCGAATGCCATCAGCGGAATCACCATCGTTGGAGCGATCTTAGTGG
>WFWZ01000146.1 GCA_015490875.1 Planctomycetaceae bacterium | reverse complement strand
GTGTCCGACTGATCCATCATCGGAGGATTCACGCTCAGGTTCGGCAGAGGCAATAAAGTCTCGTTTCGCAAGAGGCCCTGTCGATAGTCGATCACGAAGACCTCCTTCGCCAATCCTGCATAATCTTCTTTGGGAAACGTGCCCGTGAAACCTTTCGGCAAAGAGGGATCATTATTGTACAATCCTTTCGGATGAAGCTCGGTCCCGTTGGCTTCCAGAATCAGTGTGTCGACCGATCGGCTTCGTGCTTTCCAGTCCTCCAGGATCTTCGAAATAATCTCGTCTTCATGCTTCTTTCTTTTGGCATCGTCGCCGGCCCGCACGGTCGATACCAGCAGGGCCGCTGACATTGCGAACAGTGCAGCGGCAACCGACACCCGAAACCTGCTACTCGCAATTCGACACTTTTTGCCAATCATGGGCATTCTCCAGATGGCCAGCAGATGACGGGAACACTCCGCGTGGTCGGAAAACAAAGCCGACAACCTTTGTGCCACTATTAATCTCGTCGATAAGGGACCGTGAATCGAGGACCTTACTCTACACAATAGGCGGAAACGGGAATCTCCACTTCCATGGGCTCAGAGTTAGATCCTGGAGCGTTGGTAATACAACGAAGCAACAGGCTGCTCGGTACGTTCTTCTCCGATCGATTCCTGAACCAACCCGACTTAAGCTGCACACTGATGATTTTCCTCGTTGCGGTTTCGCGAACGGCTTCGACTACTAGGTACTCTGGAACCTGTTTCGCATGCCATGAAAATGGCAAGTTGCGCTGCGAATACAACATGATCTCTTCTGCCGGCGTTTCGCGTGGGTGCACAATCCCGAATGCAATTTCAGAGGGAAACGCTCTAACATCGGATCTCAATTCTCCTCCAATTGCAACAGTGAGCGGCGGAGCAATCGTGTCATCCCGCAGTACAGGTTCGATAGACAGTAACTCATCTACAATCCCCAAGGGTGCTTTAGCTGAGGTGCCAACGATGATGTTCCAATGGTCAGCGTCTTGCTGGACTGCCCTGGCCGTCAACCATGCGGCACTTGATTTTACCGCAAGTGACTTCACTGGGTGGAGAGCCGTCACCCTGAATAATTCCGTGGGTTCGTTCTCTGCTTGAGCTACAAAGGTATCCGGCAACAATCGCATGAGCGCGTCTGTGCCGACGGCATTCCTAACGTCTGCTCTGATCTGCCAGTCCATGTAAGAAGACCCCGATCGGCTTTGGTATAGGACGTGCAATCCAACAACGGCAGAATAAAATGGTTTCCCCAGTTGTTCGCGACGAGGGCGAAGATCTATCATGAGGGTAACCACCTGATCTCCAAGAGCAGGGATGACAAAACGGGCAGGAACTACAGAAGTACAAGCACAAGTCGGCGCAATAGTCACAGAAACAGGGTGTTCTGAGGCATTGCGGACTTTCACCTTCCATTGGAAATCGCGTTGCGCCCACACGTCACCAATATTAAGTACGGAAGGGTCGACGACCAGTGGTGCCCCACCCGGAACGTCGAGTTGAACCGATCGTAGAATACGCGTAGAGATGCCCAGCACCACGACCAGCAGAACGATCAGCACAGCGATGAACCGAATCGAACTCGCACGTACGAAAACCTGGCTGCTGTTAGCCCTCGATGATTGGTTCATGGCAACCACCATCATGGAAACTCAAGATTCGAAAGCCGTCGAGTTACAATGCCCTCGTCAATCTCTAGAATCAGGGGTGTAGGCACGACCGTCTTGGGTTCGCTCGAAAAGTAACCCACGATATAGGGGCTCTTATTCTGTGACGCGGTTGGCGCGACCGAACCTGCGCCTACGACTTCAATGAGCGCCAGTCTGCGACTTGTGTTTCCCATCAATGGCGATCGGAGTGCTGCTTCCTCTGTTCGACGTGTCAGCATCTCGAGTTCGAATTCACAGCGGGGGCACCCACGTCGCCAGAACATTACAATCCACTTTCCTTGACGCAGCTCGTTTCCAATGCTTGTGTTCTCCAGCAGGGGCAGCGGATGGCCGACAAGCCCCTCCAAAGATGTTGCAATCGATGCCTTTCTGGCTCCCGGAATCGTAGTCCAGAACGATACAGTCAACGTCGCCAACACGCTCATAGCCACTAGAAAAAAATGAAATCCCACACGTTGCCAACAAACAACGGTACGTTTCTGAAGCAAATCTCGACGGAGCGCAAGCCCCAGAATTACGACTGCGAGAATGTCAAAGCAGAGCACGACTTCTGTGCGGAGTCGTAATTGCCCGAAGCATCCACATGAGCGTTCGCCCATCACCATCAAACCAGCGTTCGTGAGGGCAAACACTAGGAATACAAAAAACGAGATTCGTTGAGCTGTGCGTAGCCAAATCCCGCTGAGTAGCCAGATTCCCAACGCACCCTCGCCCAACACGACCCACCGATGCGTAACGTCTGGGAACCACTGAAAAACGATGGGAACGTCTTCCTGAAACAGAGCGGCCAACTTGAATATAGAAGCGCAGAGAAGGACCAATCCAATCGCACGGACAGAAAGAGCCACTACCTTTTGTCCTGTCGCGATGCGTGGTCGAAGAGCGGACAAGGATACCAACCGTAGACCGCGCCCCCCCCCAAGCAATTCCGCCAGTTGCCGCACAACATGGCACTTCCTTCAGCTAGGATTGCTAGTTCGTGAAGTAGGCAGCTACCCTCTTCACTCTCCGGCAGCAGTTGAACAAACCTCGGAAACGCCTGCACTCTTGAGACAAGATCGATCACCACGATATCAGCGTACGAAGCCGTTGTCAAGCAATTTTTTGGGGAATTCTGAATTTTCCGACAGTGCAAGGCCGTCGATCAGTCGTTCAATACTGATCGCGATGCCTTGTTCTCCTGCGCCGCCGCGAGCGGCGAGGCTTGTCAGGCTAGAAAGCTTGACGTACGTAGGCGCGCATTCGACCGCCCCGCTCAGCGCCCTCCGTGCCTCTTTGCGAGCCATCGTCCGCAGTGCCACGCAAGAGGAAACACGAACAGAGGCGATACGAACATCCGTACCCGGCGGGCCAGCCGAGACCCCAGTGGCCGCGTCTTGTCGAGCGGAAGCAGCAGGGCGAATATCGCGGCGACCAGAAACGAGACGCCGATGATCCCCATGAGGATGCCGCAAAGCGCGCCCTGCGATGCCGTGATGTTGATCGTCGAATCGAGCGAACAGAGCGCGCCGGCGATGCCGCCGATCCATGTGCCGTGCACCAGGCCGACCATGAGCGGTACGATCATGGCCGTCTCGAATGTCTCGTCGTGCAGCAGTCGATGCAATGCTTCGCTCTGGGGGTTCCCTTCAAGGAGCATCCGGTGCAAACGGTCATCGCGCTCTGGGTCGGACGAAAAGTGCTCGAGCCACTCAAGCACCGGCGTATCGAGGCGCGCGACGACCCGCAACGACCATCTACCGACGGACATTCCGAGGAGCAACCAAAGAGCGGCCGTCCACGGGTTGGCATCGAGCCATAAGACCAGAACGCCGACTGCGAGCCCCCAAGCCGACCAGACGATCGACCACCACCGAGGCGCACGATAAGGCACACTTACGTCGTCGAAGGCAGGATCTTGCGACGAATGATCCATGCTGTCCATGGCGATTGGCGATAATCCGCGTGAGAAACCCGATCCCGCGAGCAATCGAATGGCGTTCCGACAACGCTCCGTAATGATCTGCCAGCACGATGCTCTTGGCCACGTTACTGGCGAATGGCCTCTGGTTTGGCGTTCAATGGAACCCCCATCGCTTGCATCTGTTTCCCCCACTTGATCACTCGGTGAGCCTGAAGGATGGCAATGATCAGGACGATGAGTGGGCAGAGGTTGAGCCGTACCAGATTGCCGAACAAGCTCAGATAGGAAAGAACGAGTCCAGCGTAGACGGCACCCATCTTCTTCAGGCACGTAAGGACGCCGAGCACGATCCACATCACTGAGATGCCGCCCACCAATAGGCCAAAAAGCAGAGCCAACGTAATTTCACCGGACTGCAGCCCAAGTGGGAGAGCCCCTGAAATGAGAGCAAAGGCGGCGAGACCCAGCCCTATGCACCCGATGATGATCCAGAACGCGCCTAAGGCATGAATCTGCTGCCGGAACTTCTTGATGATTGCCGGGTCCGGCACGCCTTCTGCCAATTGGCCTACAGGTAGTGCTTCTGCCGAGGGTGCACGATAGGGGTTTTCATCGTCATTGCGTGGTGATGCCATCGGTTCCTCGAATCGTATCAAGACAAGGCTGCTGCGAACTACCAATCACGTTCCGCTCGGACGGTGTTCGTCGCTTATCGATAAAGTGACAAGACTTCATAACGACCCAGCGGCAACTCCAACTCCACTCCTTCACTCCAGGTGCGCATCTCGACTTTGGGTGCCACTACGCTCTCGACGCGAGTCGGCTTGAAATCGATACGCACGCGAAGCCTCAAATCGGGCACCGAATGGCCGCTCCAGTTGAGCACCGTCAGTGCCACGCCTTCGCGACTCTTCAACATCAACACTTCTACCAGATCGCAACTCGGCTCGACCCCCCGCTTCACTCCGGCCAACTCCAACGCCGGCCAGACAATCCAGCGCCGAATCGTCTCGGCGAACCCCACTGGCAATCCGTCCGCCTTTCCCGACTGACTCCGCCAATAGGCAAGTCCCGGAAACCAACAATATTGCACGATACGTCCCTCGCCCAACGATGCGACGATCACAGCCGGACTGTCATCATCTGCGAACCTCGCGCCCACTTGATGGCCGCTGCCGACGGTCGATTTCACTCGAGGCCCCACATACCGAAAAGTCCCCTGGTTGCCTCGCCCTTCGCCGGCCCACCGCACGCTCAAGATGTCATTGTAAAACGCCCTCGGCACGACCGGTCGATTCAGCCCGGCCGCCCGATAGATCATATCACTCGGCTCGTGGTAACGGTTCCAACACGCGGCGCCCGGGACGACCACCAACGTCCCACCCCGGCGTACCCAGGCGACCACCTCTCGCTGAGCCTCTTCGGGAAGGTCCGGTCCGGTCAGGTAGAGAACGCGGTACGGCGCGAGTTTCATCGGGGTGAGCATGTCCTCGTCAATGACGTCCGCGGTTACGTTGGCATGCTGGAGTGCCAGGTACAGGTCGAAGAGTTCCGCGAGGTAACCGGTGCGTCGAGCGTTCATGTGGTTGTTGGTAGCACCCTGGATCTGGACCTCTTTTCGAGCGGGCGCCAGCGCGTCCCAAGGTTGCGAGCTGCGTGAATGGAGCAACGCGACTTCGGCCGGCGGCATCTTGCCAGGCCACAGCAAAGCTTCCGCCCGACCGATCGCTCGGTGAGCCTTGACCATGTCGGGAAGCGCCTTGAGACGCTCCGAGTAACAATTGCCCGGAAAGGCGTACTCGGGGCCGAAAACAAAGTACTTGATCGCTTTGCCACCGTGGCCGACGACCGAAAGGATCTTCTGCGTGATACCTTCTGTTCGGTCTCCGGCCGTCCGCGGGATCACGTAGCTTCCAAATGAGATATTTCCTTCTCGGGCAGCCACGCGCAGTCGTGACAGGTAATAGGACCATTGGTACGCTTTCGAGTCGGCGAACCAATCCTCGGTCCACAGCATCGTACCGGCTCGCATCCGAGCGAACTCGAACCAGTCATGGCCACCCATGGCCGCGTCCGCATGTTGTTTGTCTGGGTTGTTCGCCACCGGCCCGGGCACGTAGAACCGCCCTCCGAAGAAATTCCAATTGGTCACCACTGGCAGCTCGCCACCGAAGGCTCGCGTCAGTGCCTCGCGGCAGGCCGCAAAATGCCTCGCAGAGTCCCAAGCGAAGAATCGGCACGTCCAATAGAACAACCTTCGATCTCCGGACGTCCGCACTTGACTCGGCCCGATCGGGCGGACTTGTTTCCAGTCGGAGCGCATCAGCGACTCGAGTGTCATTCCGTTCCGGCGGAGATACTCGTGGAATCGCTGCATTCCTCGAGGCGATTTTTCCAGCGCCCGGTACATGGTCGGGTAATACCAGCCTGGCTCGTCGGACATTGCGAACAAGGCCATTTGGCCAGGATCGAAACCGCTGCGACGGTAACCCTCAACTTGTTGTCTTGCCCAACGCTCAACGGCCTCGGGAGTCACCTTCGTTTCGTCATAGTCGAACGCGTAGCCGGGAGGACTATAGACAGCCCAGGCAATGCGCTTCACACCAGCTTCTTGGAGAATCGACTGCAGTTTTCGGCTCGGTGGAACCATCAGCGCCGTAAAGCCGGCTCGTGACAGCGCCTCGATCCCTTCCTTCCAGGATCGAGTATCGTTGTCGATACCGATGTATCGATCGACGATGGGGAACTGCTTGGGGCGGTACTTATCCGGAAGATCGACTTGAGCGAACGCTCGCCAGTAGCGCTGATTGTATTGCCGGGGACTGGCCGCCTGCGGCGTGTCATCCGATTTCCGGCGCCAGAGCAAGAGTCCCAACTGGGGCCCCGACAGAGTCGCCTCAATGCGGGCAACCCGACCGTTCTCGACGAATCGCACTTCTACTTCGACCTGGGTCGGATCGGTAATCGGCTGGACACGGACACCTGTCACGTAGGGCCAGTGCTTTAGATGCGTGTTCGGATAGCGGCGAAGTTGAGCCGCCATCTTCTGCCGGTCGATGCGCACCCACGGGCACCACTGCGAGCCTGTCGCGCGGTGCGCGGCCCGGTCCGGATAGAAGTAGAATGCAACCGTTTGATCTTGCTGAGGATCCTTCCCTTCTACCTGAACGACGCGAGCCCGAATGTCGTACTCGGGCAGTTGTTCTACATCGAGTTGCCCACGAGCGGCTGTCGCGCATGTGAGCAGGGTGGCAACCACCGTGTAGATGTGCGGTTTCATCGGAGAAGCTCCCGTCGTGTGCTTGGTTCATCGCGGATCAGTATAATATCCTCTGTTCAAGACGCCAGTTTGTGGGTGGTGGGTGACGGGTGGCGAGTGGTGAGTCGCGGGTGGCGGGATGTTCGCTCGTGCGGGTCAAGGGTGACAGAGGAAATAACTATGAAGCGTGGGTGAGTATCGGAGGAAGCCGAGAACAGGGTTGGTGGCGCCTTGACCGGTTTGATTGGCCCCTACTAACCTTCGCTGGTGACGGTTGCCAAGGGAAGTGCGGACTGCACCGTCGTCCCACTGTGTCGAAAGGTATTCTGATCCGATGCCTCCTCTACCTGACCGGCCGATTATCCTTGCCAGCCGCTCTCCGAGACGCCGCGAGTTATTGGGGCAGCTCGGGTGGCCGTTCACGGTTGTTCCGCCGTCGGAATCGGCTGAGTGTGGCGTCTGCAGCGAGGAGACACCTCCGGAGCTCGTGGCGAGGCTCGCGTATGCCAAAGCCGTCGACGTCGCAAGTGGCCTGGATGATCCTGCCCTCGTCATTGGTTGCGACACGGTGGCCACATGTCTTGGCCAGATCCTCGGAAAACCCCGGGACGAAGAAGATGCTCGGCGAATGTTGCGGCTGTTGCGAGGCCGGACGCACCACGTCTATAGCGGTCTGTGTTTGTACCTGGTACCCGAGTCGCGTTATGTCATCGACTTCGCATGCACCGAGCTGAAGATGGATCCGGTCAGCGATCAGGATTTGGAGGCATACCTCCAGACGGGGCAGTGGGAAGGCAAGGCGGGAGCGTTTGGCTACCAGGACGGCTGGGAATGGCTCCACATCGTTTCAGGCAGCGAGTCGAACGTCGTCGGCTTGCCGCTTGAGCTTCTTGAGGAGCTCGCGGAACGTCTAGCGCGGCAGAACGGCTGACCCTCGCTCGAGCCTGCCCTCTCTGGTTCGCCAGTTTGCCCCGGCCCCCACTCGGCCGACGGTGGGTAACTCACTTAGGGACATCTTGTTGCGGAAACGGCCCCTGTCCTTTAGGCTCAGGTTTTTGCGGCTCGGGGCAGGTGGCTGGGCGGCTGAGTAATCACGAGGGGAAGGGACGGGAACGTGGCGTCCGACGTGGATTTCAACCGGATCGAAAAGGCCGTTCGCGAGATCCTCACAGCAGTGGGCGAGGATCCGGATCGGGAGGGACTTCGCGAGACGCCGGCTCGAGTTGCTCGGATG
The DNA here is from genome assembly GCA_015490875.1 of Planctomycetaceae bacterium. Classification (GTDB taxonomy): domain Bacteria; phylum Planctomycetota; class Planctomycetia; order Pirellulales; family Pirellulaceae; genus S141-3. Next base: position 26,417 of record WFWZ01000146.1, on the reverse strand, counting down.
TATGCGGAGCTCTTGAAGGGGCTCCACAAGGACCCGCGGGTGCATCTGACCAAGTGCTTTACTGAGCGGTACGACGAGGTGGTGCTGGTCCGGGACATCACGTTTTGCAGCCTGTGCGAACATCACCTGCTCCCATTCATGGGCAAAGCTCACATCGGTTATTTGCCCAACGGTAAGGTGGTGGGCTTGAGCAAGCTGGCGCGGGTTGTCGACGAGATCTCTCGACGGCCGCAGGTCCAGGAGCGGATGACGGAGCAGATTGCGCAGCTTTTGGAGGAGGAACTGGATGCGCGCGGGGTTGCAGTCGTGATTGAGGCGACGCACACGTGTATGACGATCCGAGGAGTTCGGAAACCGGGCAGCCTCTGTGTCACCTCCGCCATGAAAGGGCGCTTTCGTGACAACCTGTCCAGCCGGGCAGAGGTGATGCAGTTGATCTACGGGGATCGCTGAGAGGGAGGCGGTGGAGGGGGCGTTGTGACGTTATGGCTCGTACTGGCTCAGTTTTTGGCTCGACTGGCGACGGGCATGGTGGCGGCCTTGTGGCTGATTTCCGCGCGGCAGGTCGCATCGGAATTCTTTCAGCGCAAAGCGTGGATTCTGCTGGGACTGTCGACTGTGCTGGCGTTAACGCTGATCGGGCAGCGAGCGGCGATGGTGGAGCGAGGTGTTCCCGCGGCAGCGGTGTGGGGGCTACCGATTGCGGCCGCCGTTTTCTCCTACGCCGCTTCGGTGGGTTGGCTGTACGGTTCGCAGCGAGTCGGCAAGGCTTTTCTGGTGGCCGTAGGAGTGGCAACGGGGAGTCTCGCCATTTTGCTGGGCCACGCTGGTGTTCCCGACTGGTGGGCGCCGGCCGAGGCCATCACTTCGGGGCTGCTGATTGGAGGCACGCTGACCACGATGTTGCTGGGGCATTGGTATTTGAACGCGCCTGGGATGGAGATCGACGCCATCTGGCGGATGGTGCACTGGCTGGCTTGGACGGTGGCCGTGCGTGCGATCGTGGCCGGCATCGGAGACGTGGCCTTAGGTGGAGCCTCCGGGGTACCGCTGCCGTTCGTTCTGCTCCGATGGAGTGCCGGCCTGGGGCTGCCGGCCGTGTTGTGCTTCTTGGTGCGAGGCACATTGAAAGTTCCCAATACGCAGAGTGCCACGGGGATCCTCTATGCCATGTTGGTGCTGGTGGTGATCGGCGAGTTGGTAGCTCAACTGAGCGGCCTGACCTTGGCTGGGCTCGCGTGACTGGCGGAGAAGGGGAGTCGACGATCTCGGATGCGTATCACCTATCGATGTCATCAGTGTGACGCCACGTGTGTGGAATCGAATGTCACGGCCCAGACCCGACAGCTCACGTGCCGATCTTGTGGCCAGACGGTGCGGCTCCCGGAGGGAGCGTGGAATGAGGGGCGCCTACAGCGTTGTCTGGTGTGTCCGTGCCGCGAGCTTTTTGTGCGGAAGGACTTCAATCAGCGTTTGGGCGTGGGGATCATCGTTTTGGGCTTCGCTTTGAGCACCGTAGCGTGGGCCCTTCGGCGACCTTTGTGGACATACGGGATTCTCTTTGCGACGGCGGCCATCGACATGGTGCTCTATTTTCTGGTTGGCAATTTGGTGCAGTGTTATCGCTGCCATGCCGAGTACCGCGATCTGGATCAGCTCGAGTCGTATCAGCCGTTCGATTTGGAGACGCACGAGCGTTTCCGCCAGGAAGCAGCTCGAGTAGCTGTAGCCAGGGCGGCGCAGGCATCTACCGCGTCGGCCGCCGAATCTGGTCCGGGAACAGCACCGCAGTGAACTTTGAGGCGAAGCGGCCGCGAACAGGATCGAATGCCCATGGCGTGGGATCGCAAGCGACTCGAAGAAGATCTCCGAGGCCTGCTGGATGGGGAAGTTTTTTTCGACCCCTCGTTCGCTTCGCTTTATTCCTGCGACGCCGGTATCCACCAACTCCAGCCTCTTGGTGTCGTCCGACCTCGGGGCCTTCAAGATGTCGTCCGATGCGTGGAGTATGCGGCCGAGCATGAAATCCCGCTGCACCCGCGCGGCGCCGGCTCGGGGGTTTCCGGCGAAAGTCTTGGGCAGGGACTGATCGTTGACTTCTCTCGGTATCTCCGGCGTGTCGAAACAACGGGTGCTGACGAAGTGACGGCGCAGCCCGGCGCCGTCTTGGCACACGCCAATCGAGAAGCAGCCAAAAAGGGGCGGCGCATCGGCCCCGATCCGGCGACCGAGTCGGTTTCGACGATCGGTGGACTAGTGGGCCGAAACGGTTCGGGCAGTCGCTTTCTGGCATACGGCTCGATGCGCGACAGCGTCTTGAGTCTTCAGGTCGTCTTGGCGGATGGCCGCGTCGTGGAGGTCGGCCGAGGCGCGCAGCCGACGAGTCTCGAGGCAGTCAGTGGCGTCGACGACCTCTCGCGCCGATTGCAGCATGTTCTCGGAGCACGTAGTGATGACACAGACGTGTCGTTTTCCCACATCCCTAGGAGCTTGCGGCCGGGGTATTGCCTGGCTGAGGGAGACACGTTCGACGGAGCGAGTCTCGCTGATCTCATTGTTGGCAGCGAAGGAACGTTGGGCCTGGTGACGGAAGTGCGATTGCGCACGTTTCCGGTTCCCGCGTCGGTTGGAGTCGCACTTATCTCGTTCAACCGGTTGCGCGATGCGGCTGCTGCCGTGCAGCGGATTCGAGAGTACTCGATCAGCGCTTGCGATCTGTTGGACCGCCGGCTTCTCACTTTGGCTCAGGAAACGACGCCGGAACTTTCCCACTGGGTAGAGCCGCATGCCGAGGCCCTGTTGTTGGTGGAAGTCGCCGGAGATGCCTCCTCCGACGTGCGTGAGCAGCTTGAGCGACTCGTGCGCAAGGCCACCCGAAAAGACCACCTGGCCGGACCTCCCCGCTTGACCCTGGAACCGGATGAAGTCGCGCTGGCGTGGAAGTTGGCCAAGCGCGTCGTGCCGCGCCTGATGCGTCTACGAGGCAAGGCGAGGCCCATTCCGTTCATGGAGGACGTCTGGGTTCCACCGGAAAAGCTGCCTGTGCTGATTGAGCGAGCGCAAAAGATCTTGCGAGATGCGGGTGTGGTGGCTTCGGTCTACGCGCATGCCGCTCACGGGGAATTACACCTTCGTCCTCTCCTCGACCTGTCCGACCCGAACCATCAGAGATTGCTTCCATCGCTGGCCGAAGACTACTTCGACTGTGCGGTCGAATTGGGCGGGATGGTGAGTGTCGAGCACGCCTGGGGGCTCAGTCGCAGTTGGTACCTGCGTCATCGCTTCGGAGCGTGGCACGCACGCGTCTGCGAAGTCAAGCGAGTTTTCGATCCCCAACGTATTTTGAATCCTGGACGGCTGGGCGATCCTCTTCCGCCGTCCTTGGGTGAGAACATCCGCCGCGTGAGTCTGCCGGCACCGCAGTTGTCCTTAGAGGATGGGGAAGAGGAAGTTGGCACCACGGTGATCGACCCTCAGCTCTCCGAATCGGTCGAATCGCTATTGGGATTCACGCGCCAATGCAACGGTTGCGCTCACTGCCGCGTCGACGAGGCCGGATGGCGCATGTGTCCGCTGTTTCACGGGCGGCCGCGCGAGGAGGCGAGTCCTCGGGCGAAGGCGAATCTGCTCCGGGCGGTGTTGACGGGAGAACTTCCGCCGGAAACCCTCCGCAGCGATGAGGCTCGAGAGATCGCCGATCTCTGTTTTCACTGCCACCAGTGTCGGATCGAGTGCCCGACGGAAGTCGATGTGCCGCGGATCGTAGTCGAGTGGAAGGCGGCGCATGTCGCAGCCAACGGGATGCGCCTCCGCGATTGGTGGTTGGCCCAACCCGAACGATACGCGCGTCTGGGGCAACGATGGGTGGGATTGGCGAACTTCATCTTGCAGAACCGCCAGGCCCGTTGGTTCTTGGAACGACTGACCGGCATCGCAGCTGGCCGTAAGCTTCCGCGGCTGGCTCCCCTGCCCTTTCTGAAGATCGCGCAGCGCCAGCGGTTGGGACGGGCCGATCGGGGGGCCCATCGCAAGGTGGCCTATTTTGTCGATGTCTATGCGAATTGGTTCGACGTCGAGCTAGCCCAGGCGACAGTGGCCGTCCTGCGCCACAATGGGTTTTCGGTCCTGGTTCCCTCGAACCAGCAGCCGTCGGGAATGCCTTTGGTGGTCGCCGGGAGTGTCGACGTTGCGCGAAAAGAGGCGATCAAGAACGTCCGCCTTTTCGCGGAACTCGTACGGCAAGGCTATCGGATTGTGACGACCGAGCCATCTGCGGCATTGTGCATCGCACACGAATATCCTCGCCTCCTGCCCGACGACGACGAGGCGCGGCTCGTGGCGCAGCACACGTGGGATGCCGGCAGTCTGCTATGGCAGGAACATCTTCAGGGCAGACTCGAACTCGACTTTCGACCGGTGCATGCTCGATTGGTCTACCATACCCCCTGTCACCTCCGAGCTCTCCCGGGGGGAGTCCCCGGCCAACGCCTCTTGGAACTGGTGCCGGGCCTCCGGGTTTCCGACGCCGAGGCAGGGTGTTCGGGGATGGCCGGGATGTACGGCGTGAAACGGGAGCACTACCGCAACAGCTTGCGCCTTGGATTGGAGCTGATTGCCTCAGTGGGAAGTCAGGAAATCCACGGGGGGACGACCGAGTGCAGTGCGTGTAAACTACAGATGGAGCATAGAGGCGAGAAGCCGACGGTCCACCCGATCAAGATTCTGGCCTGGGCCTACGAAGCGATGCATTTCGAGGACAACCCACTTTCGCGCGTTAGTCAGCCTTTGACGGTAACATGAACGATACGGATTCCAGAACGTCTTTGCGAGTTTCGGTGCGGATGTTCGCGGCGGTCCGCGAGCGTCTCGGGCGAGATCAAATGGCAATGGAACTGCCGGTCGGCGCCACCATCGCGGACCTGCGGAAGAGTCTCTGCGAGCATTTCCCAGGGCTCGTTCCCATTTGGAACCATGCAGGCTTCGCCATCGACAACGTCTATGTCTCAGAGTCATCGCCGATCGAGTCGGATACTGAGGTGTGTGTGATTCCGCCAGTGAGCGGAGGATGACTCGAGCTCTCCTTTTGGGAAGACTGCCATGATGTCGGACGATTCGAGCCTCCAGCCCATCCGCGTCGAACTCACGGACCAACCCATCGATCCGGCTCGCTTGATCGGCGAGGTGACCTCGGTCGAAGCTGGAGCCGTCGTCTTGTTTCTGGGAACCACTCGTTGTCAAACGGGCGGCCGGAGCACCGAGTCGCTCGACTACGAAGCCCACGAATCGATGGCCCTGACACAACTTCGACAGCTTGTCGAAACAGCTCGACAGCGATGGCCCCTCACTGGCGTCGCCCTTGTCCATCGGCTCGGGCACCTGCGGCCACCCGAGGCAAGTGTCGGGGTGGCGGTGAGTGCCGAGCACCGTCGGGAGGCTTTCGAGGCGGCCCAATGGCTTATTGATGTGTTGAAACAGGTCGTTCCCATCTGGAAGAAAGAGAACTGGGCGGATGGGGAGTCGGAATGGGCGCTGCCGGGGATCAACCGACCGAAGGAAGGAGAAGCCGATGGCACAGGCTGATACCGCTTCTCGAGATGCACTGGTAGACCGTTTCGGGCGAGTTCACACGAGTCTAAGAATCGGGGTGACCGACCGATGCAATCTGCGGTGTCGCTACTGCATGCCCGAACAGGTCGAGTTTCTTCCGCGATCGGAGATCCTCACGTTCGAAGAGATCGAACGAGTGACGCGCGTGGCATGCCTGCTGGGGGTTCGCAAAGTGAGGATCACCGGTGGCGAGCCGTTAGTGCGGCGAAACGTCACAGACCTGGTCGCTCGGTTGGCCCGCCTACCAGAACTCGAAGAGATTGCACTGACGACCAATGGTCTCCTGCTCGCCGATCATGCCGTGGCATTGAAAGAAGCGGGCTTGGACCGGCTCAACATTAGTCTCGACTCGGTGCGCCCCGAAGTATTCGGGCAATGGACGCGACGCGATGTTTTACCTCGAGTCCTCGAAGGCATCGATGCCGCGATGGAAGCTGGATTCGATTCGATTCGGCTCAATGCGTTGGCTATCCGCGGCCTGACGGAAGAGGAAATCGGGCCGCTTGTCCGCTTTGCACGTTCGAAGAGACTGGAAGTGCGCTTCATCGAGTTCATGCCCATCGATGGTGAGCAGCGATGGGAGCGAGCATCCGTGTTGACTGGCGCGGAAATCCGGCGGCGCATCGAGGCGGAATTTGGGCGACTGTCGGAGCGGTCGCGCCCCGATCCCTCGCAACCGGCTCGTGATTATGTGCTCCCCGATGGTACGCGTATCGGCTTGATCTGTTCGGTCAGTGAACCGTTTTGCGAAGCATGCAACCGCCTCCGGCTGACGGCCGAAGGACAACTCCGCAACTGCCTCTTCTCCACCGTCTCCTGGGATATCCGCCATTTGTTGCGAAGCGGCGCCGATGACGCTTCCCTGATGGAGATGATGCGGCAGTGCATCCGGGCGAAAAAGCGGGGACATGGCACCGATGACCCGACCATGCTGCGCCCGGACCTCGCGATGTACCAAATCGGTGGCTGACGTTGACGCGCAGTTGCCAAGGTACCGTCAATAGAGGGCTCGTGCCATATCACCGGAAGCGAGGGGAATTCGAACCGTGAGACGCGTTCCCTTGCCGGGCGCCGATTCGATGGAACAGCCGCCGTCGAACGCGCGAGCTCGATCGCGGATTCCGATTAGCCCGAAACGCTGCGGTTCGATCTGATCGATATCGAACCCTTTGCCGTTGTCGCGGACTTCCAAGAGGAGGGCGCGACTGCCGACCTGAACCAGACGGATGCGAACGTGCGTGGCTTCCCCATGGGTGGCTGCGTTGAGCAACGCTTCTTTGATGACACGAAAAAGCGTACCCTCCAACAGCGGTTCGAGCCGTTCGAACTGCATCTCCAAGTCCGTGTCGATCGCCATGTCGGGAAAACGAGTCGTGAATTCGTGTCGGAGGTACTCAATCGACTCGACCAAGCCCGTTTCATCGATCACCATCGGTCGCAATTCGCTGATGAGGCGCCGACCTTCACGCAGCACCTCTTTGAGTCGTTCGTTAGCAGATGCCAGGTCGACCTTCAATTTCTCGGCGAGATCCGGTTGTGCCTGGAGAGAGGAGATGATCATTTGAGCCGCGATGACGTCTTGGATCAATCCATCGTGGATTTCATAGGCAACCAGCCGTCGTTCTCGGTCCTGGATTTCCAATAGTTGGCGGAGGGCGCGTTCTTCGCGAGTCAACGAAGGATGGAGAGACCTCCAGCGGGAAGTGTCGACCGCTGTGAGGATGACACACGAAGTCTCGTCGAATTCGGCAAGGCTGCTGATACGCCCCTCCAACAGCCGTGATCGGCCATCGCCCGTTTCGATCAAAATGGGGACGATCTCCGTCACGCCCGTCTCGAACGCTCGATCGATCGCTTCTCGTAACTTCTCGTGCGACTCTGCCGAAGTCACATCATAGACGGTCTTGTTGGCGAACCGAGCGGATAGGTCTCCGGAGCGATGATGGTGCAGGGACAAGATGCGAGCCTGGCGATCGAGCAACAACACATAATCGGCTGTCAGTTTCGCGATGCGGTGCCACACGACCGGCGAAAGGCTGGGCTCAAACGAGGTGGCATCCACGTCCGAATCAGAGCCAAGGGCGGGGAGCCAGACGCAGGCGACGGCGACGCCCTGAACACGCTGGACGCGACGCAGCCGGTTCCGTTTCGGACGCGCCCATCCTTGGAATCGCTGTTCGTGAACGTCGAACCGGAGCGGAACAGGACCGCGCTTGGCTGCGCTCGACCATGAGGCGCTCAGAGAATGGCGCCAGACCGACGGACCGACCCACTCCGAAAGAGGCTGGCCCACGCGAGGCGATACCCAGGTCTTTTCGCGTGAGAAGTAGCTGTCGTTCCACGCGAGGAACTGCCCCTTGAGATCCGTTTCCCAGGTGAATACCGGAAAGTCACCGAGGTTGATGCTGCTCGAGCCGGGCACTGCACTCGAGTCTCTCATCTCCGGTACCCCGTTTCCAAGGCCGCGTTCCGATTAGCCGAACCATCCCTTCTTGGAGAACGAGGCAATTGCCTTATCGCGGTCTTTCTGGATGTCGAACATCTTGTGGAGGTTCGTGATCTTGAAGACCTCGCGGAGATTGTCGGCCAGGCAACACATCTTGAGCGTCACATTGGCCTTCTTGCATTTGCCATGGAGCATCACCAGCCGGCCGAGCATTGCCGAAGACATGAAACGGACTCGACTGAAATCCAAGAGGAGCTTCCCGCCGGAAGTTTGGCTGACGCACTCGAGCAACTCCGAGCCGATCTGCTGGATGACGGCATCATCGAGGATTTTCGAATCCTGAAACGCGGCGACTGTCACGCCGTCGACTTCTTCAATGGCCAATCGTCCCATGCGCTTCGTACCTCTTCCTATTCGCGTTTCCTGCCGACCGGAGCCCGGCCGACTCGGCTGAGCTATCGGCCTCAGTCTGGCACGGTCGCTCCGAGTGCGCCGGATCTCCTTCCGTGCGTTGCATCCTGGGGAATAACCGCCCCAAGGACCCTCGAAGGCGACCCCGATTGTGCCTTACTTTACCACGGTTGGGCGGTGTGATCAATGACATCGACGGGTATTTGGAGGGGATGGCTGGCGCTCGTCGGACCGGTCAAGCAGCCGGTAGTTGACCGCTTCCATGAGATCTTCGGGACGGATGTCCGGCCGCCCTTCCAGGTCGGCGATGGTCCGAGCAACCCGTAGGACCTTGTCATGGGCTCGTGCCGAAAGTCCCATGTCGCTGACCGACTGCTGCAGCAACCTCAGGCACTCCGACGACAGCCGACACGCCTCCCGAAGCTGCCGAGTGGGAAGACGGCTGTTGAGTACCGCGGGTCCCTTGCGGCGTCGAGCGAGCTGGCGGCTACGAGCTTCGACGACCTGGTCCCGCATCGTCTTGCTGTCCGTCCCTTCGCGACTCGTCGCCAACTCCGAGAACGGGACAGCCGGCACTTCGATGTGGATGTCGATCCGGTCGAGCAGCGGTCCGCTAATGCGGCTCATGTAACGTTCGACCTGGAACTCCGAACACTGGCACTGCCGCCGCGGATCGTTCCGGTACCCGCAGGGACAAGGGTTGAGGGCCGCCACGAGCATGAAATCAGCTGGAAAAGTCGACGACTTCATGGCTCGAGATATCGTCACCACACCATCCTCCAGCGGCTGCCGCAGCACTTCGAGCGTCCGGCGGTTGTACTCCAGCAACTCATCGAGAAAGAGCACACCATGGTGGGAAAGACTGATCTCGCCGGGGACAGGAATGCTGCCTCCTCCCACCAGCCCCGCATCGCTGATCGTGTGATGAGGAGCCCGATAAGGTCGCCGAACGAGCAAGGGTTGCTTCGGATCGAGTCGCCCCATGGCCGAGTAAATGCGGGATGTTTCGATCGACTCTTCGGCAGTCAGCGGCGGGAGAATCGTCGGCAGGCGTTTGGCGAGCATCGTTTTGCCCGAACCCGGAGGTCCGAGCATCAGCAGATTGTGGCCTCCAGCCGCTGCAATCGTCAGCGCCCGCTTGGCCATCTCCTGCCCCCGGACGTCCCGGTAGTCGACTTCATACTGGTCTGCCTGCGCGAAAAGCTCGTCGCGACGAGATGGAAGGGGCGGAATCTCGAGTTCTCCGCTGAAAAACGCCACCGTCTCAGTCAACGAACCGACGGGAATCACATCGATTTCTTCCACGACCGCTGCTTCCCCCGCATTGGCAGCCGGCACCACCAATCCCCGCAAGGCCGGGTCCTTGCGTGCCGCCAAGGCCATCGACAAGAGGCCTCGCACGGGCCGCGTGTGGCCACTAAGCGAAAGCTCGCCGACCACGGCATACTGCCCGATTCGGTCGGAGTGCACTTGATCGCTGGCAAGCAGAAGGCCGAGCGAGATGGGAAGATCGAACGAGGCGGCTTGCTTAGGGAGCTCAGCTGGAGCCAAATTGATGACGACACGTTCGAAGTAGGAGAAGAACCCTGAGTTGGCCAACGCCCGATCAACCCGATGGCGGCTCTCGCGAACCGCCGCGTCGGGAAGGCCCACCAAAATCGTGTGAGGATTCGTCGCGGTCGAGACGTCGATTTCGACGTCGACGGGATAGGCGTCGATGCCCAGCAAAGTGAAGGTCTTCAGTTTTGCAAGCATGGCATTCCAGCTTCCTGGGGAAGCGGGAACGCGTCAGGTGCCCACCGATTCTACGCAGCCTCCCACTCACGGGCAAGCCAAAATACGGAGCGTTGCAGCTACCGCACGCCTCCAGCCATCCGCCATCAGGTGAGTACCGACTCCTCACGAAGGTGCTGCAAGAACGCCTGTTGCAGCCGGCTCTGAAAGCGGTATGGATTCCAGGCGACGGCTACCTGACGATGCGGCTTCGGGCGGGCGACCGACCGATAGACCCGTCGCCTCGCACGATCGAGCCTCCGAGCCATCGCCGGGACGAACGAAATCCCATGCCCCAGCGCCACCAACTCCAAAACCATGCTCAACTGGCTCGCCCGTTCGACGGCAACCGGCTGAAACGCCCGCTGGCGGCAGAAGGTCAGGAGCTGATCGGTAAGGCAGTGCACTTCGTGGAGCAATACAAACGGATGAGACTGGAGTTCGTCGAACAGGATTTTGTCCTTGCTCGCCAGTTCATGTTGGTGAGGAAGAACCAAGAGCAGCTCTTCTTCGAACAGCTTTTCGATTTCCAGGTATCGCGCTTCGACCGGAAGAGCAATGACCGCTACATCGACGTCCCCCTCCTGACAGCTCTTTAGGAGCCGATCGGTCGTCTCTTCACGGACGAGAACTGTTGCGCGGGGGTAAGACCGAGCGAATCTCCGAAGCACCTGGGGCAGGAAATAAGGCCCGATCGTGGGAATGGCCCCGACGCGCAGCGTGCCCGTTTGACCGTCGTCGACGATCTCCGCTCGCGTGTCCTCCAGAATCGCTAAAACCTGTCTTGCTCGCCCCAGCATCAGCGTTCCGGCCTCTGTCAACGACACCGAACGCGGTTTACGCTCCAACAAAGACCGGCCCAACTCCTCCTCCAGCTTCTGAACCGACCGACTCAGCGCCGACTGGGAAATCCCGAGTCGCTCTGCCGCTCGCGTGAAGTTCCCTTCTTCGACCACGTGCAGGAAATATTTCAACTGCTGCAACTCCATCACGGACTCCTTGTCGCTTCCACGGTCGCTTGCGCACAGACCGGATATGCATGTCATGCATACATAGTATGACATCCATGCATTGGACGCAACGCCGTTCTTGCGATAGGATCGCATCCGATGACGGGTCCTTCGCACAAAGGAGAATCTCATGTTGGACAAGACGAAGCTGACGCAAAGAACCCCCGTGAGACTTGCCTGTTCCCTCGCTGCAGTCGGAGTCCTCTCGGGATTCCTTGTGCAGGCGCAGGAACCTCTCCACCCTTCCTCTCCAGGAGACCTCGCCATGAAAAGTCCGTGCCCCATTCTTTCTGGTCAGATACCGCCTTCCGCCCGGCCCACCGCGGCCGGCTTCCTCACAAACGGAACATGGTGGCCCAATCAACTCAATCTGCGCATCCTTCATGGTAACTCACTCAAGGCCAACCCCATGGGACCCGACTTCAACTATCGCTCGGAGTTCCGGAAGCTGGACGTGGAGCAGTTGAAGAAAGATTTGTTTGCATTGATGACCACGTCGCAGGAGTGGTGGCCCGCCGACTATGGTCACTATGGCCCCTTGTTCGTGCGCATGGCATGGCACAGCGCCGGCACGTACCGTATTACCGATGGACGCGGAGGAGGGGGAGACGGAACCCTTCGCTTTGCGCCTCTCAATAGCTGGCCCGACAATGTCAACTTGGACAAGGCGGTACGTCTGCTGTGGCCGATCAAGCAAAAATATGGAGCGAAGATCTCCTGGGCCGACTTGATCGCCTTTGCGGGGAACTGTGCACTCGAGTCGATGGGAGTCGAGACATTCGGTTTCGGGTTCGGACGGGAAGACGTGTGGGAACCTCAAGAAGACGTTTTTTGGGGCCCCGAGTCGCAGTGGCTGGGGGACGAGCGGCGTCGCGATGGAAAGCTGCTGGAACCTCTGGCGGCGACTCAGATGGGGTTGATCTATGTCAACCCCGAGGGGCCGGGAGGCAAGCCCGACCCGCGTGCGGCCGCTGCCGACATCCGCGTCGCGTTTCGAAGGATGGGAATGACTGATGAAGAGACCGTGGCACTGATTGCCGGAGGCCATACGTTCGGCAAGGCTCACGGGGCAGCCAGTCCGAAACACTTAGGTCCCGAACCCGAGGCAGCGCCTTTGGAACAGCTTGGACTGGGATGGAAAAACTCCTATGGCAAGGGGAACGCCGAAGACACGATCACCAGCGGCCTGGAAGGTGCCTGGACGACGACACCGACGCAGTGGTCTCACGACTATTTCGACCATCTCTTCGGCTACAACTGGAAGCTGACGCGCAGCCCTGCCGGAGCGCACCAGTGGGTGCCCGAGCCGAAGTCGGCCGAAGGGATCGTTCCCGACGCACACGTGGCCGACCGGTCGCATGCTCCGATCATGTTCACCACCGATTTGGCGCTACGCGAGGACCCCGGTTTCCGTCGGATTGCCAAGCGTTTTCATGAGAACCCGGACGCTTTCCAAAAGGCGTTTGCTCGAGCATGGTACAAACTGCTGCACCGCGATATGGGACCTCACAGCCGGCTGCTGGGGCCGTGGGTTCCCGAACCGCAAATCTGGCAAGACCCCGTACCGCCCGTCTCGCACCCACTCATCGACGCAGCGGACATCACCACACTCAAGAAACGCATCCTCGCAAGTGACCTGACGATCGGCCAGCTCGTCTCGACAGCCTGGGCATCGGCGTCGACATTCCGAGGCACGGACTTCCGCGGCGGCGCCAATGGAGCTCGGATTCGCCTGGCACCGCAAAACTCGTGGCCAGTCAACCGGCCGAGTCAACTGCGACGGGTTCTTGCCGTGCTGGAGGAAATCCAGAGAGAATTCAACCGAGACCAGCAGGATGGAAAGCGAGTCTCGATGGCCGACCTGATTGTCCTGGGGGGTGCGGCTGCCATCGAAGAAGCGGCCCGGCGAGCTGGACACTCGCTCGAGGTTCCCTTCACTCCTGGTCGCACCGATGCCACGGAGGCGATGACCGACGAGGAATCGTTCGCGGTGCTCGAACCCAAGACCGACGGATTCCGAAACTTCTTCGGTGCGACCTCGCATAGTCCAGGTGCTGGCCCCAATGAAGAAGCAACTGGTGTGAAGGACGAAGCGGACAGCGCACCGAAAGAAACCAGAATAGACCGGCCGACTCCGGAACTCATGTTGGAACGCGCAGCGCTGCTCACGCTAACCGCGCCAGAAATGACGGTCCTCGTCGGTGGCCTCCGCGTGCTCGACGCCGGAACGGGAGTCCCCGGCCTCGGAGTCCTAACGGACCGCCCTGGAATGCTGACGCACGACTTCTTTGTCCACCTGCTCGATCCAAACACGCAGTGGCGAAAGTCTGCAGTGTGCGAGCACTTCTTCGAAGGCGTGGATCGGAGGACCGGCGAGGTTCGATGGCAAGTCAGTGCGGTCGACCTGATGTTCGGCGCGAATGCGCAACTGCGAGCCATCGCCGAAGTGTATGCGGCCGACGATGGCGAGGAACGATTTCTTCGAGACTTCGTTGCCGCGTGGACCAAGGTCATGAACCTCGATCGGTTCGAGCGGGAGTGATTTGGTTGTAGTCAACAGTGTCAAAATGCATCGCTACGGCGTTTTTCGGGCTCTGTCCCGTTAGCGGACTAAGCCACGGCTAGCCAGGCCCCGGTCCGGAGGTGTGGGCTCTTTGTGAATCCAACGCCCTACAGTCCGGGGTCTGGAATACGCCGGTTAGCCAGACGACCACAATCACCGTGAGGAATCCCTCCGACGCCTCAATCTCAGCAACGCAAGGCCCGTCAATCCGAGAAACACGGCTGCACTGCTGGGTTCAGGCACCGGTGAAGACTGGAGCTCTAATCGCAGCTTCTGTTTGATCGCGTCTTCGAAATCCTGAAATGTGTTCGCCTGAATCGTGAACGAACCATCGCCGCCTTGTACGTTGTTCTTATACTATGTAACCAAGCTCTGACCTCCAATGGCTAGTCCGTTGATCCGGTCGACTCCGGCCAACAACGCAGCATTTCGGGCACTGCTGGTATTGATGCCGCTATTCGCCACTCCATCGCCCGACACATCGACGATCAGGGTAGTACCCGTAAAGCCGTTGTTGAAAATGCTCACACCGGCAATGTTGGACGTCGTTGCAAACTGAATTGCCGAACCGGGAGCCGTCAAGTCATTGTAGGGGCGACTCACACCCTCGATCAATGTGGCGAAGTCATCTGCATCTTGAGGAGTCGTCAGTAGAGTCCAATCGATGACCTGCGACTGCTGGCTACCACTGCTCCACAGAACCATGTTGACGGCTACACCGCCGTAGGCTGCATTTCCAACAATCAGATTCTGGATCTCCGTGCTGCGAAACGCATTCGCGTAACCTTGCATCTGTAGATCAAACTCGCTTGCGTCAACGCTTCCAGAGACGTCGACGAGCAATGCGAGTTCGATATTGACAACCCCAGCTCTCAAGGGTTGAGCTAGCAGTATCGCTAACCCGGCCACAAGGACATGCCGTACCAATCGCATCTGATGTTCTCCTACTGCTCAAAGAAGTAACTCCAACGTGTGGCGGTGCGGAAGCTCTCTCGTGCCGGTAATGCCCCCGCACCGGAGAACAACGAACACCTAGAGGATAGCCAGAAAAACCCCTCGCACAAGGGGCACAGCATGCCACAATAGTGGTTGCATCTGCAGGGGGGCTCTCTTTTTGAGTGTGGGGGTGTGACGGCGAACATGTGGCGATCTCCCGGGAGCCACGAACCCAAAGCTCCGACAATCTGATCTCGAATGCGCACAAGGCATGCTACGACCGGCTGCTTTCTTGACGATATTAGCGCGCTACGTTATCATCGCCTTGCATGATTCAGACGTTTGCCGACAAGGAGACCGAACGCCTGTTTTGCCGCGATCCGGTCAAGAGGTTTCCGCGGCACGTCCGGCGCCCCGCGTTGCGTAAACTTCTGCTTCTCGATGCAGCGGAATCACTCGATGACCTTCGAGCGATTCCCGGCAATCGTCTCGAGAAACTCCGTGGGGATCGCAAGGGGCAATACAGTGTCCGGATCAACGATCAATGGCGGGTTTGTTTTCGCTGGGATGCCGGCGACGCCTATGAAGTCAAGATTGTGGACTATCACTAGAATGGGATTATGCCACGCCGCAAGATAGCTCCAATTCATCCAGGAGAGATTCTGCTGCAAGAGTTTCTCGTTCCGCTGGGGATTAGCCAGTATCGGCTGGCCAAACAGATCAGCGTGCCACCGCGACGAATCAATGAGATCGTGAGAGGTCAGCGATCGATTACCGCGGACACGGCCCTTCGGCTGGCGCGTTTCTTCCAAACAACCGAGCGATTCTGGTTGAATCTGCAGGTCCGTTATGACTTGGAATTGGAAAAAGATCGGCTTGGAGATCGACTCGATCACGAAGTGACGACGCTGACGTCAGAGAAGTGATCGTGGTAGGCGCCTTAGAGCCGATCGAGCGTGTCGGCCCAGCGGAGGATGATGCCCCGTTGCTTCTCGGTCAACGCCATGGAGCAGCTCGCTGGAGCAGCTGGCTTCGCCCTCAGAATCAGAACAAGTGCGTCTCCTCGCCGCAAATCGACTTGTGGTCTGATGGTCGTGAAGGAACCGTCCCATGGATACGGTCTACATCGAAACTACCATCATCAGCTACCTGCGACAGGAACCAAGCTCGCATTTGATAACAGCGGCGCGACAGCTGCTCACGCGCCGGTGGTGGAACGAGGAACGATCGAACTACGAATTGGTAGTATCACAGTATGTGATTGACGAGGTATCCAGAGGCGATCCGATACTCGCAGCAGAACGCTTAGCCGCCTTGGATGGTATCCCACTGTTGCCATACGCTCCCGAGATACCACGAATTGCAACTGAGATTATGTCCCTCGGAGTCTTGCCGCCAAGCGCCCAGGTCGATGCGCTGCATATTGCCGCCGTAGCCCATCATCGCGTACAATACCTACTGACATGGAACTGCAAGCACATCGCGAACGCCAAAATCCTGCCGCATATCCGTTCGTCCCTCGAAAACATGGGAATTCCGGCTCCTACCATTTGTACTCCAGAAGAGCTGCTTGGAGATGATACAGAAACCAAGTGAAACCCCAATCGAAGAGATACACCGGATTCGTCGAGAGATTTCCGAGCGATTCCGCGGCGATATTGTTGCTATTGCGGAAGACGCTGCGCGACGGCAAGCGGCATCTAAACGTCCAATCTGGAAACCAAGTTGCGGTGAACAGAGGGGTGCGCAGGAACGTGAAGATATCGTGCGGAAAGGCTGAGGTGTTGAGCCTCGGAGCCGGCGCAACGGCAGATCGCCAAAGACCATATCCAGGCGGGTATGGCAACCCCCTCAGAGCCGATCGAGCGTGTCGGCCCAGCGGAGGATGATGCCCCGTTGTTTCTCGGTCAATGCCGCCGAAGTCTGGTTCCGGCGGACAACCGTCACTGGATACTTGGCTTTACTCAGCGCCTCGCCCGCACGCAGCACCAGCGGCATTGTCCGCGTCTGTTCGGTGATGATCATCATGACCATCAAACGCTGCGTCGGCTCGTTGGCCGGCACACGAGTACGAGGCGGCACCGGCGCATCGACGGCCACCACGCCGTGAAAGAGGTCGCGCCGAGGAAACGCAGCTAAGAAACTCACCGCCCCTGCGCTTTGGCGCCCACCGATCACGACGCGATGCCCGTCGATCAGGTATCGGCGCATGGCTTCTTCCACCGCCTTATGAACGAAATCGACGTCGGTCGTGGCCCAACGCTCACCCTTGGGACGAGGACTCAAGAGGATGAAGTGCCGCTTGCGACACCAGGCTCCCCATTCCTTTTCGAGTGATTCTTTAGAGAACCCCTGGGCTGGACCCAGCCATACCAGCAGACCATGAGGCACACCCG
The DNA here is from genome assembly GCA_015490875.1 of Planctomycetaceae bacterium. Lineage (GTDB taxonomy): Bacteria > Planctomycetota > Planctomycetia > Pirellulales > Pirellulaceae > S141-3. The sequence continues at coordinate 9,275 of WFWZ01000146.1, read as the reverse complement.
GCTTGGCGCTTTCCGGCAACCATACGTGACACTCGTTTGGCTCCTCCGGCACCTTGCACTCCTGAAGACCCGTCGCTAGTGGCTCTCCCTCTCCCGCCTCCGGAAGCCGCCGCGGATCCACCTTGTCGGGAATCGCGATCGGCTGAGCTTCCAACGCGATCTCTGCCTCCTGTTGCGACTCCCCCCGACGCCACACCACGGTCACGCGCGAGCCGGGCTCATGCGGCAGCAAGGCCTCCATCGCCGAATCGACCGAGTCGACGGCCTGGTCGCCAATGCGCAGCAAGACATCCCCTGCCCGCAGGCCGGCCTGGTCCGCCGGACTTTCGGGATAGACCCAATGGACGATCACCGAACCTTCCTGCGCATCGAGTCGCGGCAAGATGCCAAGGAAGGCATGGGCATACGGCAAGATCTCCTTCGCCAAGGTGACTTCGAACGTGTGCCGCTCCTTCTTCTCGCCTCGCTCCACGACCACCGACACCGTTTCACCAGCATAGCGAGGTCCAAGAGCGTGTTTCAACTGCGCTTGACGGTCAATCGGATGGCCGTCCACTTCCACGATCACATCCCCCGCCTTCAAACCCGCCTCGGCAGCCGGGGACTTCGGCGCCACTGCCGCAACCTCAGCCCGGTCGGCGTAGATGTTTTGTCCTTTGAGCGAGATACCGAGAAGGCCGGGATGGAGATCCTGGCCTTGCTTGAGCTTATCCAGGTGCGGCCATATGTCCGACAGCGGAACGGCGAAGCCGATTCCCGAATCGTACCACTCGGCTCCCGCCACTTCACTCTGCTGTCGAGGCGACATGGGAACGAGGATACCGATGACACGGCCGTGCAGGTCGATCAACGGTCCGCCGTAGTTGGCTGGTGACACCTTAACGTCCGTCTGCACGGCCCGTCCCCAGATCCGATTCTTGGCACTTACGATTCCACTGGTGACACTCGGCCATGTGCCGCCATACGTTCTGCCTAATCCAATCGCCCACTGGCCGACGCGAAGTGTCCGGCGATCGGCGATCTCCGGAACCGGGAGCGGTTTCTCCGCTTCTACCTTCAAGAGGACAAGTTTGCGGCTATGGTCGCGAGCCACGAGTTTGGCAGGGTGGCGTTTACCGTCGGGAAGTGTCACCAGAATCGACGCCGGCATTTGCACGAAGTTGAAGGAACTCGAGACAATGTGCCCCTCGGCCGAGACGATCAATCCCGTGGTCGGTCCCTGCGTGACGAGTCGACGTCCCACCGTCTCGAGGCCTCCCAGCGTTTCGATCCGGACGACCGAAGGTGATACCTTCTCGACGGCGGCGCGCACGGCGGCATCTTCGAGTTGCGCGAGGTCCTCCGGCGCCGCTTCCTGAGCAACCAACAGGGGCGCCCAGCACGCCAGCACGATCAACCAGGCATATCGGTCGGGACTCGGAATCGTCATCGATCGGCCTCGGTGGGAGTTAGCTTCAGTTCGATTTCCAGCAACTCGTCGCCTCGCTGGATCGTCAGCGAAACCGGATCGATCCGGTCGATGTAACTCAACTCTTCTCGCAGAGCTTCGATCGAATCGGCCACATTGCCGTCGACGAACAGGATCAAATCGTCCGGCTGCAGACCGGCTCGCTCCGCTGCCGATCCCGGCTCGACCTGATCCACAAAGGGCGGCGTTTTCGCCAGAACATCGGGCACCAGCAAGATCCCAAGACGCTCCACCGTGTGGGGGCGTTCCGGTTTCTGCGTCGATGCATTGGCGATGCGAGGCGGATTCTTGCCCGCGATCATGTCCTGCACCGACTGACGCCATTGGTCGACGGGGATGGCGTAGTTGAGCCATACGTTGGTGAGGGCGTTACGCAATTCTTTGCCCAAAAGACCAGCCAGACGTCCGCGCACATCGGTCAGAGCTCCTCCGGCCGCTCCGGGATTGTTCGTCATGGCATCGACGACATATACCGGCCCCTTGTAAACGGTCTCGAACGCACCGCGCCGAGCCGTCAACTTCGTCGTGGCTGAAACGCGACCGTGCAGCACACTCACCGGTTCCGCCCCCGTCGCTACGCCGAATAGGTTGCTGAATGCCAGAACGCCATTTCCGACCTCGAGTGACACCCCTTTGTCCAAGTCGAAGTGAGGCAGATCATGTCCGTCGATCTTCAACACGGCGATTTCCAGCCGTGGATCGTGGTTGACGATCTTTGCGGGGAAGCGCTGGCCATCATCGAGCACGACGAAGAGGAACTCCTCCGAGTCGAGGACGTAACTCCAGACGGTCACGACATGCCCTTCGGCCGATACGAGGATCCCCGACTGATAAGCCTCAAGCCCCCGCAGGCCCCCCGAGCCATAGATTTTGACGACTTTCGGTTGAACTTCGCTGACGACTGCTGCCAGGCTGCGCAAGTTGGTTTGCGCACTCAGAGGAGCCGCCAAGACGAAGAGGCACCCCACCAAGGCCAGAAGAGCCTCGGGCGTTCGGGAAACCACTGGGACGGTCCAAGGACGACCGATCATGCGTGACCTCCTGAACCAAAGATACTCGTCTGCTTCACTGATTCGGCCACCGGTCGTTCCTTGGGATCCACTCGCGCGGATTGAAGTCTCCCCAGCGTGACCTTCTCCCAAACCAACACGCCGAATTTTCCATTGCCGAAACGGACATCCATCCGGAACGGAAGCGAAACTCCGTCGACATCCCGATAGTCGCCAAAGTAGATCTCACATGGATCGACGTTCGCATCGGGATACATCTCGAGCAAGACGAGGTCGCCCGAATCGGGATCGAAATAGAGACGAGTGTCGACAGTCCCGTAAGTCGCGTGCAGGACATCAAAGAGTCGATCTCGTCCTGGGATCGGACAAGTGCCGATGTAGACGACCTCGCCGTACGCCTTCGGTCCGACGGTGAGCCAGCGTTTCCAGCAGGCCAGAGCTGTCAGGAGTCCGCCACTGCCGGCCGGCCCGAGCTGCCCGTCCCAGTCTTTCGACAAGTCGACAAGGAAGCGTCCTTGAGGAAACGTGCCGGTGATCTGATCGGCGGTGAGCGTGATGACGACTTCACCCGCACCTTCCTGCTTCCCTCGCAATTCCCATTTGCCGGTCTGCTCAACTGGCCCTTTCTTCTTCCGAAACGCACTCCATACGCGATCACGATTGAGCACGTTGAAGTAGTAGTTCGCAAACCCCTTTCGCTTCTTGACAAAACGAGCCAGGTGTTTGGGAATCGGGGTCTGTTTCGGTTGGGGATGCATCGGAGGCGCTGGGGGGCGCCCGTTCTTCTCCCTATCCTTCTTGTCTTTGTCCTGCGGATCACCGGGTTGTGGCTGCGGTCGTGGCGGCCGCCGTCGCCCCTGGAGCTTCTCCAGCAACTCATTCCCCGCATGCACACCGGCCAGACGAACGAAGATCGAGTGCGTCTGCTGATCGCGGCGGAATCGCAAAGGCACACGCCATCCCTTGGGGAGCGTTCCCAAGATATTCTTAAAGACATTCGCCGAGTCGACGGCACGCCCTGCGAGTGACAAGACTTCGTCATCGTATCGCAAGCCGCGACGATAGGCGTCGGAAGACTCGAGAATGTCCGTCACGCGGACCGTCCCATCCGACGACGTCGCTACCGTCGCTCCCAAAGTGGCATGGTCCACGATCCGCCCACTGCGCAAGTATCCCATGAAGTTCTTGATCTGGTTGATCGAGATGGCATAGCCGACCCCTACATTCACGCGACCTCGTTTCTCGAACGATCCCCGGCCGTTGATGCCGATCAGCCTCCCCTGAGCGTCGAAGAGGGGACCGCCTGAGTTACCGGGATTGATAGCGGCATCGGTTTGGATGCAATCGGCATATTCCAGCAGCGTTCCGGCCGGATATTGATAGCGATGGACGCCAGAGACGATTCCATAGGTGACCGTCGGCTGGAAGTCGGTTGCCAGAAGGAATGGATTGCCGATGGCGAAGCACCAATCGCCGACGCGCACCGTGTCACTGTCGCCCAGCTCGGCCACCGGAAAGTCGTCTCGACCCATCAGTTTGATGAGCGCGACGTCACCCACCGGGTCGACTCCCACGAGCACCGCGTCGTAAAGGCGTCCGTCCGGCATGCTGCACTGCATCGTCATCCCACACGGTCGCACGACGTGGTAATTCGTCAATGCGTAGCCATCCGGCGTCACCACGACTCCGCTGCCGCCTCCTTGCCCCCCTTTGGCGAAGACGCAGACGGCGGCGGGCATCGCCTTGGCCACTGCGGCAATGCGGGCTTCCTCGGCTTTCCGGACCGCTTCGGGGATCTCCGCACTTCGCCCCCACACCGCGCTGCCGATGACGGCCGCACCCATTGCCAGTCGCTTCAGAAGTATGCTATTCACCGAATGTGGACTCCAAAACTCGTTCTCGCAGGCGTCAGTCAGCGCGCCTTGACCAATCGAGGCTCACACAAGTTCAAGTGATCGCCCGCGTCCGACTCGTCGCCATAGTCAACCAACAGCGCCAGCCGCCGGACGCCCCGGAGGGACACGTCGAGCACCAACGGCGGTTCACTCCCGCGAACGGTACCACTCCACAAAGGACGACCATCCCCCATCACCGTCAATTGTAGTGTACCCCGCCCCCGGTGGGCGACATCGATCCCGGCGATCGCATGAAACCGCGCGAAAGGCTCGGTCAATCGATAGACGAGCTCGGTGCGGCTGTGGATTCCTAATCCCTTGGCGAAAACACGCCGATGGCCGTCCGCCATGACGAGCTCAAGCGGATCTCCCGACAACGAACGATCCTTCTGCACGGCGAAAAGTCCCCGGAAGGACTCAGATAACCGACCGCCCGGGAAGAAGGAGGTCCATTCGACCTTTTCCGGCTCAAGATCGCTCAAGTACACAACGTTCGAACCTTGCAGCTCGAGTCGGCGGAGGCGGTCGAGTCGCCATTGCCACCGGACTCCCGAGATCGTCTCCAGTTTGACCATGCTGCCATCCGACTCGATCTTGGCCAACTGCCACTCGCCGCCGAAGCGATCGAGCAGGCGTCCCAGACTTCGCGCCGGGCGATCGCGCCGGCCGGCAAAGGCAACGCCTTCGAGTTTCGTGCGCCGCACGGGGATCTTCTGGCCGTCGAACTCGAATTCAACGACATCGGCAGTAACCGAGTGGATCACACCCTCCAGCAAATCCAGCGATTCGGCCGACTTGCGCACGATGACGACGTCGCCCGTGCGAGGCCGCTTGAGAAGTTCTTCCCACTGCTGGTTGGTTCCTGGCGCCGGTGCATAAAACCGAACGGCATCGACAGAGTTGGTGGGTCCCTCGAGCTCCGTTCTGTCCAACAATTTCGCATGGAACCGGTCGTCGCGGATTTCAATAGCGGCAACCGCCGAGCGGCTTCCGTCGGTCCACCGCATCCAGGCAGTCGGTTGACCCGCCTTCGATTCATCGGCTTTGTCGGCGACAAACGCGATCGACGTAATCTGCTCCCAGGGAATCGGAGCATCAGGAGAAGCCGCCATGACGACGCCGGATGCGTTCAGTTTCACAAGAGTGCCGCGAACGGGCTCCCCCGTCACACGTTGCAACTCGGCCGTCGTTCCGCCGATCAGTACCGACGAGGCCCAAAGGCCCCAGACGACTGTCAATGTCCACACACCTCGCCGCATCGTCACTCCTACCGGTTCGTGTTGGCCAGCTTGCGAAAATACCCTTCAATGACCTCGCGATAATGCGCTGGCAAGTCCTTGGTGATCTGCTGCAAGGCAGCCTCGCGCTCCTTCGGCGGCAAATTCCCCCAGCCACTCTTGTTACCGATAAACTTCTTGTCAACTCGGCCGGGACCGTGTCCGCCCAACGGCGCGCTGTCTTGAGCTGGACTGCTGGACCGACTGCTTCCCGAAGCACTTTGCTGCATCTGCTGCTGTTGTTCCTCGAGTTTCTTGATGAGCTTATCGAGTTTGGCGATCACCTCGTCCTCTTGCTTGCGTACCTTCTCGCCCGCCTGGTAGAGCTTCAGACGGCGTTCGATTTCATCCATGAGCCGCGCGATTTCATCGAGCGAGTCGGTCTTGAGGGGTTTGAGATCGGCCGCCATGAGCTGGGCCAGCATGCGGTAGCGCCTCGGCAACTCGGCCTCCCGTTCGAGCAACTTGTCGACCAGTGGAAGGCAATGCTCCTTATCAAGCATCCGGTGATAGCCGGCGGCTTGATAGAACAAGAGTGCCGCTGGGTCGGCCACCTGTTCCGGTTCGAGACCCTCCAACTGCTGAAGCGCTTCATCGTAATACCGGTTGCGAGCCAACCACCGAGCGTACAGGAGTCGCAAGTTGGCTCGCATCCACTCCGGCAACTTGTCGTCTCGCAACACGGGTTGAGGATCAAGCAGGTATTTTCGAGGTGGATGGTTGCACAGATCCACAAGCTTGGCGGCACGGGGATCGACGGCGGCCGCCGTCATGCAGACTCGCATCGCCAACTCCTCAGCCGACACCTCAGCCTCCTCTTCCGGCCAGAGAACCTCGATCTTGGCTCGAGCCACCTCATCCACCGAGGATTGCTCAAGCCACTGGAACACCTTGGCCCGGATCTCCTGCCGCGTTGGCACCGACCAGGTTGGTTCACGATCGAGCTGCTGGGCCGCCGCACACGGCAGAAGGAACCAGCACGCCGCAAGAGTGCTCATCCACGATTTCATGACGATCGCTCCTGTATGAGCGGAAAAGGGGCCGGGTTCGTCATTGATTCTTACCCAATACGATATCCCGTGTGATCCGTTGCAGCTTGTCTTGTCGCTCGGAGAGACGTTCCAAAGCCGCCTGCAAATCGGCATCCTCGGCTTGAGCCAGCGGCTGGTCCGGGTCGTCTAACATCTGCGCATAACGCTTCGTGCGACGATTGATGCGCAGTTGCAGCGACCGGATCATGCGCAGCTCCGCCAACATATCGACCAGCGGCTGGTCGGCCGGATTCTGGTTCTGGGGTTGTTGTGGCTGCTGACGCTGCTCTTCGAGATCTTGTTGCGCCTGCTTGAGCGCCTCGATGAGTTCCTCGAGCGTCTGGATGATCTCCTCTTCCAAACCCTGCGTCATCCGGTCGACGCGCGTCTTGGCCAGGCGCTCGGCCACGGTCTCCATGTCATCTCGCATCTGCTGGACCACTTCCGGAAACGCCACCGACGACCCCTCTTCCAACAGGAGATTCAACGCCCGATCGGCTTCGGCAACGATCTTCCGTTCGTCAAACGACAGCTTGTTGGCCTCGATGACCACGGCCCGATTCCGCTGGGCCTTGGGAATCTTCCCCAGTCGCAATGTCCTCTCATAAACGCGAAGCTGCATCTGCAACATCCGCTTGAAACGGCCCTCGAGCAGCGCCAACATCCGCTCGATCTCTTCCTCTCGCATCTGCCGCAAGATCTCTTCCAACTCGGCAATCGCTTCACGCAACTTGGCCGCCGCCTCCTCTTGAGCCTCGATCGACTCCTTCCGTTTGGCTTCCTCCAGCCGCCGTTTGGCTTCCTCCATCTTCTCCTGCGCCTCTTGTAGCCGTTTCCGCGCAGGATTCTCTTCCTGTGATGAGTTCGGCTGCTGACTTTGCTGGCCTTGTTCTCCCTGTTCTCCCTGCTGTCCCTGCTGTCCCTGCTGTCCTTGCTGTCCTTGCTGTCCTTGTTGTCCTTGTTGTCCTTGTTGTCCTTGTTGTCCTTGTTGTCCTTGTTGGCCTTGTTGTCCTTGTTGGCCTTGTTGTCCTTGTTGGCCTTGTTGGCCTTGTTGGCCTTGTTGGCCTTGTTGGCCTTGCTGGCCTTGCTGGGATTGTTGTCCTTGCTCGCCTTGCTGTCCTTGTTGTCCTCTGCTCGACTCTTGCCCTTGATCCCCCTTTTCGTTCTTTGGGTCTTTTTTCCCCTGTTGCTTCTCGGAACTGTCTCCGTCCTTTTCCCCCTGTTGCTTTTTGTCCCCAGCGTTTTTTTCTTTGCCTTGCTTTGAGTCGCTACCGGCGTCTTTCGCTGAGTCGGAGGGCTCGGATCCATCTTGAGCATTCTTCGCGTTCTGGGCGTGGGCGGCCTTGGCGGCGTCGTCCTTGGCCATCTTTCCTTCCAGATTGGCAGCTCGGTCGGCGATCTTAGCCTGGTTCTTGGCAAGATCCTTGAAGTCAGCCCCCCCTTCGTTCCGGCCTCGCTCGGCGCGTTGAAGTTTCTCGATCCGCTTTAGCTCGCGGATATACTCCTTGATCTTCTCCTGTTCGCTCTTGAGACGATCGGAACGATTCTCGCTCAGCAGCAATTGGAGAAGAGCTTCCAGGTCCTTCTGGACTCGCTCCTGACCTTCGACGGCTCGCGTGAGTTGCTCTTGGTTGAGCAGCCGCACGACGGCATCGATCTGGGAGCGCGTGAGCCGGTTCTTCGATTGCTGGTACGCCTCCTTCAACAGAGCGGCTCGGCGCGGATTCACCGTCGCTTCGAAGTCAGCGCGTTTGAACAAGAGCTCCTCCAGCCGCCGGTATTTGTCGGCGAGTTGAGCCTGCAGGAGTGCCAGTTCATCGGCTTCGCTCGGTTGAGCCTCTTGGTCGTCGCTGTCCGATTTGGGAGTCTCCTGGCTAACGGCCACCGATCCAAGGGCGAGCAGGAGGGCGATCATGACCCATCGCAGGGTTCCCGCCAAACCGAGACGCGCCACCGCGGTGAAGGGGAACGTAGTAATCATGACGGAACTCCTGGAAGGTCGTTTGCCGGAGAACAGTTCACCTTAACAAATCGAACGCTTTTTTCTTGCGCAATGCCTTGGTGCGTTCGGCCAGCTCCTTTTGTTCCTCGAGAAGCCGGCGAACCAGTTGCACCAACGCATTGTAGTCCTCTAATTCCAACATCTTTTGCAGTACCTTGTCCAGCTCAATCAGGATGTCGTCGGCCTCTTTCTGAGCCGCCAAGGCGGTTTCTTCGGCATCTCCCCCCCCTTCGAGGCTCGACTGGAGGACCTGCAACCGATCCTGCAACTGGGGAATCAGGGAGGCTACAATCCATTGTAGCGGTTCGCTGATCTGTGTCTTCAGTCGCTCCTTGCGGTCGGCCGCGTCGATCCGGTTGTTGTCGATTTCGAGGCGGATATCATCGAACGAGGCAGCTACGCCGGCGATCTCCTGTGCCGATTTCTCCGTCTGGGAGACGGCTCGCTGAGCTCGCAAGATGTTCAGCGAGAGAAGTCGGGCCGCAGCCTCCTCCGGAGAAAGCTCAGTCTTCTCCTCCCCCGGTTCGGCCGGCAGGTCCTCTTCCATGCCCGGCCGGTCGGTGACGATTCGAGCCAAGGAGTCGCGCATGAG
>WFWZ01000145.1 GCA_015490875.1 Planctomycetaceae bacterium | reverse complement strand
TTGGTTTGCACCCATAGCCATATCGGCGGACCGGCGGCTGCCGATCAAAGTCATCCGATCCAGCCGGGAGTGCGCGTCCTCGACTCGCTCAACGTCCACGATTCGGGATTTCGCCGGGCGCTGGCCGGCGGACTGACGACACTCAATATCATGCCCGGGTCGGGACACCTGTGCAGCGGCCAGACTGTTTATGTCAAGTTGCGTTTCTTCGAAGGCAAGCCTCGCACGATCGAGGAGTTGCTGATCCGTGACAAGGAGGGACGACCTCGAGGCGGTTTGAAGATGGCCAACGGCACGAATTCGATGAACAAAGGCGGCGAGTTTCCGGGAACGCGAGGCAAATCCGCGTTCCTGGTTCGCCAGCATTTCATTCGGGCCCGCGAATATCAACGCAAGATCCAAGCAGCCAAGGGCGATCCCAGCAAGATGCCACCTCGCGATTTGGATCTGGAAACCCTCGTCGAAGTGCTCGAAGGGCGGCGCGTCGTCCATCATCACACGCATCGGCATGACGATATCATGACCGTGCTGCGATTGGCCCGAGAATTCGGCTTTCGTGTCGTTCTCCACCATGTCAGCGAAGGATGGAAAGTGGCTGACGAGATCGCTCGAGCCGGCGTGCCCTGCTCGGTGATCCTCCTCGATTCCCCTGGCGGCAAACTCGAAGCTCGTTATATCCGGTTTGAAACGGGCGGCATCCTCGAACGAGCCGGTGTTCGCGTCGCCTTCCATACCGATGACTATATTACCGACTCGCGCATTTTCTTTCGCATGGCCGCGTTCGGCGTTCGAGGCGGTATGTCGCGGAAAGCTGCTCTGGAGGCGCTGACGATCGCCGGCGCCGAAATGCTCGATCTGGACGATCGCATCGGAACACTCACGCCCGGTAAGGATGCCGACTTCATCATCCTCGATGGAGATCCCTTGAGTGTCTACACGAAAGTGCTCGAGACGTGGGTCGAGGGACAACGTGTCTTCGATCGATCCCGTCCCAAAGACCGGCTCTATGCCGAAGGGGGATACGGCGCCGGACATGACCAGACACCCTATTTTTGCTGCTTCGATCATTGGCTTCGTGAGAACCGAAAATGAATCTCCCGATCTTCCTACGCATCTCGGCGCTGCTGGGCCTGACGTTGACACTGATGTCCTTGGAGGCTCCACGGACATTTGCTCAAGTGGCCGTTGACGGTAAAGTCATCTACACGATGGCCGGTCCGCCGATCCGAAACGGGCGCGTTCTCATTCGGGACGGCAAGATCGCTGCCGTGGGACCGGCCTCGGAGATCGAAGTACCCGACGGTTTTCGCCATCTTCAAGCCGCCATCGTCACGCCGGGACTCATCGATGCGCATGCCACGGTTGGCCTGACCGGCATCCTCAACATCGATCACGACCAGGACCAACTCGAACGCTCCCAGCCGGTGCAGCCGGAACTGCGCGCCGTCGATGCCTACAATCCGCATGAACCGCTCGTCGCTTGGGTACGCAGCTTCGGGATCACAACGGTCCACACCGGGCACGGGCCGGGAGAACTTATTTCCGGCCAAACGATGATCGTCAAGACCGCAGGCAAGACGGTGGAACAAGCGACCGTGCGTCCTGCTGTCGCCGTCGCGGCCACGCTTGCCGAAAGTGCCTTGAAATCAGGAAAGCGGTCTCCGGGCACTCGCGGCAAAATGATGGCCATGTTGCGGAGCGAACTGATCCGAGCTCGGGAATATCTCCAAAAGCAAAAGCGAGCACGCCAAGATCCAAAGGTGGACCCACCGGAGCGAGATCTCCGACTGGAAACCCTTGGGCGAGTCCTCCAACGTGAACTCGCCCTCATGGTGACGGCTCACCGAGCCCAGGACATCGCCAGCGCACTGCGACTGGCGGATGAGTTTTCGATCCGCCTGTGGCTCGACGGAGCCGCTGAAGCTTATCTGCTCATCGATGAAATCCGCAAAGCGGGCGTCCCGGTGCTGATTCACCCTCCCATGGCACGCGCCGTCGGCGAACTCGAGAACGCCAGTTTCGAAACGGCAGCCCAACTCGCCCGCAAAGGTATCCCCGTCGCTCTTCAAAGTGGATATGAAGGATACGTTCCCAAGACCCGAGTCGTACTCTTCGAAGCCGCTTTGGCCGCCGCTCACGGACTAGGGCGTGACAAGGCCTTGGCGGCCATCACGATCGACGCGGCCAAGATCCTCGGCATCGACAACCGAGTCGGGTCGATCGAAGTCGGGAAGGACGGAGACCTGGCCCTCTACGACGGCGATCCGTTCGAATACACGACCCACTGCGTGGGCGTCGTCATTGAAGGCCACATTGTCAGCCGCAAGAAACGCTGACACAAGAAAGCTGGCTGCTCGCGGCTCACTGCTGTTCCAACATGGCTTCACAATCTCGTATTTCGGCCAGTTCTTCGGTCAGTTGCTCGCCACCCGAACGCTTCCTGGTGTGAGTGGCGGGTAGCGGGGGATTGGTGGCCGTTAGCCGCGAAGCGGCGTCACACAATAGCTGTGGGCGCGAGCCCACAGAAGAAGCCTCGCGCAAAGACGCGAAGACGCAAAGAGAGATTGAGGGACGGACCGTATTGTCACGCTACAATTCGTAGGTCACCCGCCGAATACATCGTCGATGGTTTTGGCCGTAAGAATTCGCTTGGCCCAAGCGAGAAGTTGTGCCGAGTCGGCATCGTCAATGCGCTCCCGGTACTCGGGAGGGATCTCCCCGAACTTCCACTCGAGCTGCCGAAGCAATAGCTCCGTTTCTCCCTTCTCGATTAGTTCCTTTTCCCACTCTTTGACGCGCTCTTCCAACATGGCTTCGCAATCTCGTATTTCGGATAGTTCCTCGGTCAGTTGCTCGCCACCCGAGCGTTTGCTGGTGTGAGTGGCGGGTGGCGGAGGATTGGTGGACATTAGCCGCGAAGCGGCGTCACACAATAGCTGTGGGCGTCAGCCCACAGAGGGCGTCCTGTGTCGTGGTCGTTCATGAATGCCATTGTAGCAAACATGTGCACATAAGTCCACCATTCAGACAAGCCGGTTGAGGGGTGAGTGGCTGGTGGCGAGGGATGAGAGGTGGCTGGTGGCTGGTCGGTGGCCGTTAGCCGCGAAGCGGCGTCACACAATAGCTGTGGGCGCGAGCCCACAGAGGGCGTCAGCCCACAGAAGAAGAAGCCTCGCGCAAAGGCGCGAAGACGCAAAGAGGGATGTGAGGGACGGACCGTATTGTCACGCTACAATTCGTAGGTCACTGGCCGAACACATCGTCGATGGTTTCGGCCGTAAGGATTCGCTCGCCCCAGAGAAGAAGCTGTGTCGAGTCGGCATCGTCAATTCGCTGCCGGTACTCGAGCGGAACTTCGCCGAACTTCCGCTCGAGCTGCCAAAGCAGCATATCTGCTTCGCCTTTCTCGATTCCCTTCTCAATCCCCTCTTTGACTCCCCTCTCGATCCCTTCCTGGACTCCCTTCTCAACCAGTTCCTTTTCCCACTCTTTGATTCGCTCTTCCAACATGGCTTCGCAATCTCGTATCTCGGCTAGTTCCTCGGTCAGTTTCTCGCCACCCGGACGCTTCCTGGGGTGGGTGGTGGGTGGCCGTTAGCCGCGAAGCGGCGTCACACAATAGCTGTGGGCGTCAGCCCACAGAGGGCGTCCTGTGTCGTGGTCATTCATGAACGCCATTGTAGCAGGAATATGTACGCATGACCACTATTAAGTGAGGTGACGAGTGGTGGGTGGCGGGTGGCGAGAGGCCATTAGCCGCGAAGCGGCGGCACACAATAGCTGTGGGCGTCAGCCCACAGAGGGCGTCAGCCCACAGAGGGCGCGAGCCCGCAGAGGAGTCGCCCCCCACAGTTCCCACA
>WFWZ01000144.1 GCA_015490875.1 Planctomycetaceae bacterium | reverse complement strand
CTCCTAGATTATAGCGGTCGGTGGCCCGAACCGTGACGGTCACTTTGTCCTTCGGCCGCAAACGCAAGGGGGTCTCGGCCTGTTGCAGTTCGCGAAGATCAACGCGCTCCTCGACCTTTTCGCCGTCCTGAAGTCCCAATGGGACTTCGTAGGTCTTCTCTTGGTTGCGAACGATCTCGAGCCACACCCGGTCGACGCGATAGTCGTCCCGGACTGTCCCCTGCAACGGGAGTACCGCCTCGGGCGTCACGGCCGCTCCGATGCCTCGCAACGTGACTTCCACGCGAGGAGCCTCATCGGGGACGCCGGTAATCGTGATCCGGTGCGGCCGATCGGAAAAGACGCCGTCGCGGTCTCGAAGGACGATATCGAGCGCAAGTTGCTCGCCCAGCGTGTACGGCGGGAGTACCACTGACTGAGCCGACTCGCCCACACCCTTGATGTCGATGCGGCTGCGTTGAGGTGGATCTTCGGGACGGGCTGAAGGAATAATGACCTCCGCGTGTTCCAGAGGTTTATTGCTTCGCATGCGGATGACCACTCGCGTTCCCACCGGCAATTGCACGCCGTTGTTCCAATCAAGCGTCCGGGGAAGCCATGTCGACGTATCGCGGTCGATGAGGTATTCGGGAAACACACATTTCAGCTTGGTCGACACGATGGCGGGGCTGTCGACCACTTCGATCCGGTAGCCTCGGACGCGGTGGTCCCCTCCTCGCACATCGAACTGGAGATCAGTCAAGATGCCGCGAAACGGCTTGCCATCGAATTCGAAACGTTGGACTCCGTTGCGCACCTGGCCGATCCGTTTCATCACAACCTTGCCCCGGTCTCCTTCCGACGTCCGGTAGTGAATCACGCAGCGCTGCGGAATCTTCTTGCGACCATCAGCGGTTACCAGCAGCTTCACGGCAGCTCCACGTGCTACCTTGATCGTGCGGTCATGAAATGGGAGAACCCCTGGCGAGCTTGACACGAGCGACATTTCATCCCGGATCAGCTCGACACCGACAACCTCGATCTTGGTGCGCCGCGGCCACAGGCGGTCTTCGAGTAGATACATCCGCCGGACCCACAGTTCGAAGGCGTCGGCACGCACCTGCCAGAATGCGACGAGCGAAACGGCCAACAGCGCCGCCGCACCCAGCTTGACCCCCAAGGGCCTCAAACGGAAGACATGTCGCAGTCGCACGCGCGGAAGTTGTTCGAGGGCTTTGCGGTTCGTCTCCTCCAACATGGCCGCATTGAATGCTTCGGCATGATCGGGCCGGCTCGCCAACTCGACCACCGTAACGAGAGCATCACCGAACTCGGGGAAGTGTCTTTCGAGCAAAATGGCCAGTTGGTCGTTACGAAGTCGGACCGTGGCGCGTGCCAAGAGCCAACGATACAAAAGCCAACCCAGCACCGCACCGATGCCGACCAGCAAGATGGCTCGGACCGGACGAGGCATTTCTCCGGCGCCCGCCAATACCGGGAGATAGTCGAGCGCCAGGGCGGCCCAGAAAGTCACGCCGAGCCAGATCGCGACAACCGCAAGCGCTTCGAACAGAACGTATCCCCGAATGGCCCACCGCAACAGCAGCAGCCGGCGTCTCAGAGAAAACGGCAGTGATCGACGCGGAGGCGTCTTCATCTTCGGCAACCTCGTTCCCATCAGTCAGCGCAACAGCACCTTCGGATGCTCAACTACGCCAACTTGCTCAATCTCCGTATGGTCCACTCCAGAAACAGCACGCTGCTGATTCCGATCATCAACCACAACATCAACCGTTCGTCGAACTTCGTATCGGGGGCTCCTTGCACGTACGTGATCTGATCGGCAACCGGGATCACGTCGACCAAAGAGGGGTCTTCCCCTGAACCGTCCACGGTGTCGGTCCCGATGTAATAGACACCGTCCGTCTTTTCGGCGAGCTCGCCGAGCGCCGCATCCTGCCTTTGAGGCGAAGCAATTTCCCGATCGGTGCTGCGCACCTGAATGACTTTTGTCAGCAGATCCTCCTCGGTCGCTTCCGGCGGCATGAGCTCGATCTGATAATCTCCTTCTTGCAAGAGCGTCACCGCTACCGCGAACGTACCGTCTCGCGTGGCGTTCTTCACTTGAGGCATCTCCAGAGGCTCGCGCCGGCCGTCCGGATAGACGAGCACCGCCTCCACCGAATCACGCACCAAGGGCTGATGCTGGGCGTCCGTCAGGATCGCACGCACCTCCACTTGATCGCCGATCTGGACGCGATCTTTTTCGATCAAAAGGACGCCGCGCGAGGAATCCCGCAGCAGTCGTCCTTGCGAGACCCAGCGGATCAGCTTCGTATAGTAACGCTCGTAGTATTCCTCTTCGATCGCTCGCAGTCGCCACATTTCGCCCGAAGCCTGGAAGAAGGTCCGACCGGCTCCATATAAGTGAGACGCGAGGTAGATCGGCAGCTCCTCGTCGATGGCCGTTTCCGGATCCGAAAAACGAGCGTAGACACGGGCGCCGGGTTTGGGGTCGCGGACCGCATAATAACCAAAGACACCCTCAAAATCCGACCACGCCTCCTCGCTCGCAGCCGCATCATCTTCCAGCTGCAAGAACTCAGCTTGCCTCCCGTCGCGCGTGAATTCCAAAGGCCAGGGGTTCTCGCCTCCGAACCGTCCGAGGCTCAACGTGGGGGCGCCCTGGCTGTAGAACTCGACCGGATAAAGTGCCTTGATGAGGTCGGCACGCCGATCGCGACCTCGCCGCAAGGCAGACCATCCCGGCGTGTAGATCGGCCCGGCGACGACGATCAATCCACCTGCCTGTTCGGCCACCCACCGTTCCAAAAGGCTTAGCTGCGTCATGTCGAACGCAAGCCAATCGGGGTCGAATGCCACAATCGCGTCATACTCGAAGAACTCGTCCGCCGTCGTCGGCAGATCGCGCAACACGCGGTCCGCTTCCTGGGAAACGCCTTCGGGTGCCGATTGGAGGAGAACATCGAGCTCGATCTCGTCGTCTCGGTAAAGCTGATTCCTCAGAAAACGGTACTCGCGCGTGGGACCACCGGCCAGCAACAGGACGCGGCTGCGCCGCTCGAGGACGTGCACCACCGTACCCTGCTGGTTGTCTTCCTGATTCAAATCATCCGGCGGCGCATCGACGCGCAGACGATAGACGCGCGATCCCGTTTCTTCGGGAACCAATTTGAAGTCGAGCGAGATGACTTTGCCGTCCTCTTCCAGCGTGATGCGCCGCTCCTCTTCCAGAATCTCGTTCTCCGCCTTGGCATCGCCTTCGGCCGACGAGACGAGCGCGACGCGAATGGAACGCCCTTCGAGTCCGAACGCTTGGACATAGGCCGTCAGGGAAAAGGGATCGCCGGGGAACACGCGTTGCGGCGCTTCGACATCGACGACGCGCACATTGACCGGCCTCGCATCACTACCGATACCGATCGGATAGACGGGGACCTCGCCGTCCTGTGCCAAAGCGGTAGCCGTAGCCAGTCCCAGTCCCTCGTTCTGAGCACCGTCGGTCAAAAGGACGATCCCTGCAAGTGGTTCGCCTCGGTGGCGCCGCAAGACGGCTCGTAACGCATCCCCGATCCGCGTGCTGCTCCCTCGAGGCACCAGCGATTTCTTCCAATCGATGTTCACCTCCGCGTTCTCAGCCTCATCGGTGGGTGAACCAGTCTTCGACGTCGTCTCCGAACCAGTCCCCAGTTTTTTCAGTCCAACAATCTGCGCCAGCGAAAGATCGGGATCCAACAGCGTAGAAACGGCGAAGACGACAAGACCGGCCAACAGAAACAGCGTGGCCACCAGTCGCGCCCAGTTGGCCGGAGGTTTCCCTCCGGCCGTTTCCTGACGACTGCGAAAGCGCGTCGAAAACGCCAGAGCGATCAAGGCCAGGACTCCGAGTACGGCGGCGGTAGCGGCAAGCCCCCGAGCCTGCCGCCCCGTCGCTTCGGTCGATCCAGGTGAGTTGCTTTGCGTGGCCGAGGGGCGTTGCCGCCGAGGCACCGAGGCGACCAACGTCGGCTGTTCGGTTTCGTCGAATCGGTAGACCCGCAATTCATGCCGCCGGCGCAGTTCTTGGAAGAACGCGTCATCCTCCAGGAGATGCACGACTTGATCCATGCGAGCCGGACCCGTCGGCTGCCCGGGAATGCGGTCGGTCACCGCCATACTCTGGCTCGTGTCGACCAGCACGGCGATCTGCGAAGGCTTCTCGACACGCTGCTGCGAACGTTTCTCCAGGTCGAGAAAGAAGAAGATGATGCCGGCGAAGGCCAAAAGCCTCAAGCCCGCCAACAAGACGCCCGTCGACCTCGAAAGCTCGTCCGTGTCGCGGCGGTACATCCACACGACGTATGCGGCGATCGCGCCGATCACCGAGACGAAGGCGACCCAGTGCCACC
>WFWZ01000143.1 GCA_015490875.1 Planctomycetaceae bacterium | reverse complement strand
TGGCGTTCGACCAGCCGGTCGCTCCGCACGGCGTTTAGTCCGGCCATCCAGATGGCTCGGGCGTCTTCTTGCAGCTCTCGGGACACAAGCCGCCGCCTCGGTTTACTGTGGAGATTCCATGACCTCCACTCGAACATCGTCCAGCCATACCGTTCCATTTCCGAAAAGCTCGATGCGCAGCCGCAACTCGGCGGCTTTGCCAGCTACCCGGTAGAAGACGAACGGTTCCCAGCCCTTAGTCTGCCGCATCGTCTGAGCGGCCGCAATGCCGCCCAGCGAATCGGAGATGCGCAGGCCGTCGACGTGGCCTTCCAGCGGCGTCGGAATGCGAACCTGGCCCGAGATTTTCACCCACTGTCCGGTCGAGACGGGAACGGGGGGCGATTCGATTCGGATTGCCGGTGCATCTCGAGTCGCCGCCTCGGGGACACGTGCTGCCGCCGAAAGTTGCAGCGATCCCCGGCCGGAGAAGACCGGTGCGGGAACGACAGCGACTTGCGGAGTCACACGGGGATCGAGCGTTGCCCGATACCGCCATCCACTTTCCCGCATGTGAGCGAGACTTTCGAAGTCACCGGCGGCCAGGAGGTTCGCCGACCATCGTGCGGCCCAGACACGCCGAACCGACCGCCAATGGACCGGCAAGGCGTAAAAGGTCATACTCGCGGGACTCGTTGCCGGATGGTCCATTCCCCGGATCGCCAACTCCCACTGTTCACGTTGGATCCCGCGCAACGTATCAGCGATCCGCGCCGCCACGCGATAGGATTCGAGGTCGTCGCGAGCCCGCACGAGTTGCTCAAGGTGCCGATAGTCCCTCTCGACGTCCGCCAGTCGCCGAGGCGCTTCGAGTATGGGGCTCGGCAAAACGGACTGTAGACGCTCAAGTGTCACTCGTGTCCAGTCCCATTCCCGGCGAGTGGCATCCCGTCTTTCCAAGAGCCTCGTGTCGGCTTCGGCGTGCAGCCGGTCGGCCACGTATCGAATGGCTCTCGGGTCGCGTGTCACGAGTGCCATCGTCACCAGTTCCGGTTCGGACTGCACGATGCGCAGCGACGAAGCCTGCCGGGTCGCCAGCCGTTCGAGTCGCTGAGGGCGCACGAAGAAGGCTTCGTCGGTGGCGGGGATGCCGTCGAGACTGAGCGTGATGGGTTCACGTCCTAGCGGCGGAGGGCAACCCATTATCCCCGGCGGTCGCTGGACCGCCAACAGAAACCGAGCGTAATCGGTTTGCCAAAGGACTCCATGAACGCTCGCAAGATTAGCGTCCGCGACGCCAAGACGTTTCCCCGCCGCCAGCCACGGAGCCAGCAGTTCGAGCCGTGCGTTGAGTCGCCTCAAGAGGCGGGCTCGGCGGACCGTTCGCACGTCGGGGGATTCGAGCGATCGGCGCGAGCGAAACCAGAATGAGCGGACTCCTTCTTGAGCCGCCGACCAGACGGCTGCTTCCAGAGCGTCCGGCGAATAGAGCAGGCTGATCTCTTCTCCTCCCATCGCCACGATCTGTTGCTCGATCGACGCCGGTAGGTCGGTGTCAAATGCGGCGATCATCGGAGTATCCATGCGGGCCAGCGAACGCACCTGTCGGAGCCATCGCACATACGTTCCCAGAGGCGATGTGCTGGCAAGCGTGGGACGATAGAGAACCAGTGCGTCGAGCCAGTGACAATAGTTTGCCACTCCTGATTCGACGTTACCGAACAACAACTCCTCACCGGACTCACGGCGGAAGGACTCGACTCGCTGCCGTACTGCTTTGACATCGGCAACCGTCAAGGCTACCGGCCATTGCCAGGCCAATCGACGTTGATAGGGAGTTGTGACCGAGCCAGGTGGCAGAGGGGCGATCCACCACATCCCTAACGACGCCAGCAGCCGGTCTTCCGCCAACGTGGGGAGACGCGCGAAGTAAACCGTGTTGAACCCCAAACGCTTGAGCAGCTCAAGTGACTCCCCACGGTACTCGATGATTCGCAGCGACACGGGTTTGTCACCTATGTATAGGAGGTCCCCTCGAAACCTGGCTGCTGCCGAGCGCCGCGCCGGCAGGGGGCGACGCGTGGCCGAGCCTTGTGGAGAACGTGCCGCTCGATCGGCGACCGGTGCCGCCGTTGACACCTCACGCAACACCTGCCCGCGGATTTCCAAGTCGTCGATCCACAGCTCGTGGTTTGGCGAGCCTTCGGTAATTCTCAAGGCGATCCGGTCGACATAGGCTTCGGAGACATCGAATCGCCCCGGCCGCTGGGCGCGCAAGGCGACGATGCGCTCCTCGAGTCGCGTACGTAGCTGCGAAAGCACCAGCTGCTGCCACTGGGAAGACCGCTCATAATGCGGACCCGCAACCCAGACCACCTGCGGGCGACCTGTGCGCTTATCGACCGTGCGGGGGAGAACGATGCCGGCCATGAGTCGCACGCCGGGGCGGGGCGAACGAACCCATACGGAAATCGTCAGTTCGTCGATGACGCGAGTCGGCAGGACGGCGTACTTGAATTGTGGCGTAGCGCCGTCATTCACTCGGAATCGCAAGTATTCGGCACCTTGGCCACTATGAGCGACTCCAAAAACCCGCCGGTGTTCCACGACGTCGACCGCTCCCTCGCGCATGGAAACTTGCCACGAAGGCTCCACCGACTCGAACGTCTCATGCAGATCCGCTCGAACGACGGCGCACGCCGCGTAGAGAACCATCGCAATGGCCAGCCCATTCCGCGTTGGCACTCGTTGTCCCTCCACACATGATCCCCAAATGCCACATGGCGTCCCTTGCGAGACGTGTCGGCGATAAGTCGTGCTTGTACCAAGATTTGCGGCTTCAAGCCAGAGCGATCGTGTTGACTCGATTCAACATCGGCCTGGATGACTGCCCACGGGGAAGGCGCGGCGCAAGTCGTGTCTAAAAAGTGACTTACAGCGAACGAAGCTGCGTTGGCGAAGAGGGTTGGCATCGCCTTCGCAATAACAAGCTGGCAGCAACGGTTTCCCACACGACTTCGGGTCTTTCCAACGACGATGAGGCATCCTATGACCAACCCGCGACTTCATTCCCAGAAAACCGAACTTCCCCGCGAATTGGTCGAGCTGCGCGACCGCATTGCGGCTCTCGGTGAAGCCGACCGGCGAGCCCTCGAGCCGCTCGTTCAACGCGTCATCGACTCGACCCGCCGGCGCCAGCGGATCATGCAGCTTGTCCAAGAAGCACTCAGCCAGTTGCGACTCGATATGAAATACCTCGTTTTCGACCTCGAGGCGACCCGCCGCGAACGCGACGCCCTTCGTGAGCGGTCTGATGAAGACTGATCGAGGGGATTCTCTGTTGCAAGGAAGGTTGTGGCGCAATAGGATGAAGGACTAAGGAATAGTCGGAGAGGAGCTCCTCGGAGGCGGTCCCATCGAGTCTCTAAGGGTGCGCGGTACATGGCTGGGTTGACGGCAGAGAAATTCGCTCAACGAGCATTCGACTGCGACCTGCTCGATGCGCACCAGCTCGAATCGGTCTGGAGCGAGTTCGGCAGCCGGAATGTCGATCTGAAAGACTTCACGGGGCTGTTGGTCCGCAAGGGCCTTCTGACGAATTTCCAGGTCGACCGTCTCTTGGCGGGCAAGCGGGACGGGTATTTCTACGGGAAATACAAAGTCCTGTACATGATTGGAGCCGGGACGTTCGCTCGCGTCTATCGAGCGGT
>WFWZ01000142.1 GCA_015490875.1 Planctomycetaceae bacterium | reverse complement strand
GTTATCGATACGGCTCTCCTCGAGGCCAACGATCGCGGATTTTGGCGGACGAATACGGCCAATCTTCGGGTCGGGCGCACAGTCCAGCGGCAACTGGATTGCGTTCGATGTATTCGATCACGCGATAGAACTCATCGGTATCGCGAGTGAAATGATCGTACGATTCATCCTGCCAGAATACGCGACCTTGGGCGTTCTGGAGCCGATTGATTTGGTAGGCCGTATAGCCTTTGATTCCTTGCATCAACTTGCGATAGGGCCAGATGGGTGTCAGGAGCATGTGAACATGGTTGGCCATGACAACATAAGCGTACAGCTCATACCGAGTTCCAGCGCCAAAGAGGATTGCGTCGACTACGATGGTTGCCGCTCGGGGATCCTTCAGATGCGTTGGGCCGTGTCCTTCGTCGAGGAAACGATCGGTGAACGCAAGAATCATCTTGTGGTGTCGAATGCGGCGTTCTTCGTCCGATTCGTTTGGTCGCTCCGGCTCCTGCTCCAATCGACGGCGTTCAGCCAGAATGCGTTCGGCCATAGCACGCGGAATCGCCCCTTTGAGCACAGACGTAATGAAGAGCGGATATCCGTGCGGAATCAAATGCGGCAGATGTCGCCGATACGCTTCGTCCATGAGCCGGACGTCACTAGTAGGTCAGGCTTTCCAGCTTGTAGGTCAGGCTTTCCAGCCTGACGAACAGTAGGTCAGCCTTTCCAGGCTGACGAACTAAAAACAGACGCTACTATCGGGTGGCCGTCCGAGCAAAAGTCGCTAGGTTTTCAGACTTCCGCTTCGTAGGTCAGGCTTTCTAGCCTGACGAACTGAAAACAGACGCTACTATCAAGCTGCGACCGGCCCAAAAGCCCTGGCTTTTCCGGAGCGACGGACTGCAATTGGATGCCGCAAACCCGCTTCCGTCAGGCTAGAAAGCCTGACCTACTTTTTCAAAGCCCGACCTACTACCCTATCTCCACCACATAATCGCATCCGTGTTCGCCGTCGTGGTGGGCGAGTTGTTCGAAGATGTCTCGTTCGAGCATGAAACAGGGGCGACCGAGGCGTGCGCCGTGCGGATGGTCGATCCGGATCGACACGACTTTTCCCAGGTCTCCGTCATCGATGACTTCCGTCTGGCCTTCCATGTGCACGCGCCGACCGTTTATGTGAGCAATCACGAGGACGCGTTTCCCGTCGTAACTACCAGACATTAGACTTTCCCACTCGAAATCTCGATTACTTTTCATCAATCGCGTCCTACGGGATCCCTCGGACGATCTGCGGTCCGATGATCTTCGTCAGCCATACGGGCAGTTTCTGCCAGGTGCGGATCGCCATACGGTACTTGGGGCTATCCGGCCGTGTGTCGGAGACGCTTCCCTTGCGGAGGTAGAACTGCCATACCGAAGGATGCGGCTGAGCACCCCACTGTTTCTTGAAACGGAATGTGTTGCTCCCTTCGGTACTCCGGCCGAAATCGAACTCGCGGCTGCCCCGCTCAACCGCTCGCTGAAGCAGATGCCAGTACATGAGCATGTTGGCGTTCGTCGAGTTGTATCGTCGCAGCGAACTCGCGCTGGGGACTTCGGTTCGGTCACCGGTATGTACGAGTAGCGCTGCGGCGATCGGCCGATCCTCGAGTCGGCAGACGCAGAGTTCAGCGTGGGTATCGAATGCATCGAGGATCGATGCAAAGAGGCGCCGAGGATAAACGGGCGTTCCCAAGTCGCGCATATTGTGAGCAAAAACGTGGTAGAACTCGCCTAGCAACTCATGCCGCCCCCAGTGCACTGTCACGCCGCTTTTTTTCCCCTTGCGCACTTGGTTGCGCACTTTGGGCTTGAACGACTTCCAGAGTTCCTCGGTGGAGGAGGGCAGAGGGAGGCGCATGAGCACCTTGGAGCGGATCGTTTCGTGAAATGCCGGATGTTCGATTTCCCGCTCATGCCGCAACTGAAGATGATCGACGCCCAACTCGTCGGCCAGCGCCACAGCCGCATCGATCAATCGTCGAGCGACCTCGTCATTCTCCGTCTCGACTCCCGCCGAATTGACATAGGGAAGCGAGACGAGAAACTTGCCGAAAAGCCGAGACGAAACGAGCAACAGAGGCAAACGTCCACTCGAGGATTCATCGGTGTCGTCGTTAGCACTCGCGTCGATCGCGACCGAGTACGGAATGTACCCCAGGCCGCGGCTCAGTGCCTGCTGCCACGGACAGTCCTCCATCAGTCCCTGTCGAACGGTGACCAAGACCGGACTTTCCGTCGATGTCGTGGTTGAATTCACTCGAGGATCAGATGCTCATTGGATGGCACTGCGGCGGGGCCAGCCACTGCAGCGCGGTTGGTAACCTGACAGTTCCGGGAAATTTGAGAAAGTGAGAAGATTGTACGAGGGCGAGTAAATCTGGGAGGGCGAGGCTCCCGCCGAGCCGAATGAATCCTCCCAACCGGATCGCCCCGTAGCCGAGCCGAACCAATTCCTGCCATGCTCTAACCGGCTGCAACGACTAGGCAAGATGGGGCGGCGACACAATTTGGGAGGGCGAGGCTCCTGAAATCCTGTTTCGCCATATGGGAAGGCGACACTCTTCCGGCCCAACGGGCCGGTACAATCGAGCCCAGGGGCAGAGCGATGGCGGCGGCCACGCCGACATCGCGCCGCCCTGGGAAGGCGTCGAAGAAATTCCCAAGCCCCAATCGGGGCGCTACAAAACATGACGCGGGTTCGAACTCTCGTGAACACCATTCTCTCGATGAAGATATTGCAAGAGGCAAACATTGTTCGTAACACGTAACGCGTTAGCTCTTGTTGCGCCCCGGTTGGGGCTTTGTTGGTTTTGGGGCCCGTCTACCTAGGGCGACGCTCCGCGGCTGCGCCGCTTCGCTCTGCCCCAGGCTGGATTGTGGGAGCCCCTTTGGGGCAAATTCGGGTATGCGCCCCTGTTGTTCGGCGGCTTATGGACATAAGGCGGACACTCTGTTGCGTAACAGTTTGAAACTACCCTTGTTCCGAAGGTCCCCGAGATTGCCATCTTTTCACCATCCCAGCCTCGCCCTCCCAACGATGGGGCGCGAACACCCACAGGTCGCGCAATCTCGTGCGCCGCCAGCTCTCTAAAGCCTACTGTAGCTCCCTAGACGATCCGTCACCTGCCATGGCAGCTCGCGTACCGAGTCGCCTCTGTGTTTGTTCCACATTTACAATGACAACACATGCTCCACGATGCGCCTCGCAGCGTGCCCGTCCCACTTCTCCGGCACCGTGCCGAACCGGCGAGGCTTC
>WFWZ01000141.1 GCA_015490875.1 Planctomycetaceae bacterium | reverse complement strand
TGATATTGAGTGTCGTCAGTCCGCCGGCCAGCGCCCGGCGAAATCCCGAATCGTGGACGTTGAGCGAGTCGAGGACGCGCACTCCCGGCTGGATCGGATGACTTTGATCGGCAGCCGCCGGTCCGCCGATATGGCTATGGGTGCAAACCAATCCTGGCATGATCCACCGTCCGCGGGTCTTAATCCGAATCGCCTCTTTGGGGATCTCGACTTGGTCCGTCGGCCCCACGGCCACAATCTTGCCACCGCGGATGACGAGCGTTCCGTCAGGGATTGCCGGGCCGTCGATCGGCAGGATGCGAGCTCCGACGAAGGCGATGGTCGACTCCTCGCCGCAGGCTGCGGTCGATCTACCGAGGGCGACGAGGAAAGCAAGCAAGGTGAGACCGAGCAGTCGGTGACGTCGAGTCGACATGGCGATAGTCATTCCCTCATAGGTGTCCAGACACAGTTGGTCTCGCGAGGCGATGGATGCGCCGCCAAAGGAAACGCGGCAACCTCGCCGGATGACGTGGCATCATAGCAGCCCGCGAAGCCTCATGCGATGTGTGTTCTCGCAGAGCCGCGGAAAGGGACTCTCGCAAAGACGCTAAGAGCGCGGAGAGGGATGAAAAGGTTTTTTTGGGGCTGTTGCAAGATTTCCGACCGAAAGGAAAAACACATCCGACCTTGGGAACTACACCGCCGGGTTGTATTACATTTTCTAAACAACCCCTCTCTGCGTTCTCCGCGCCTCTGCGAGATGCGCCCTGCGCCTCCGCGAGCGACGCTCCGCGGCCTCTACTTGCTCTCAGTGTCGTTGCAATCGATCCCGGAGTGCCGAGTAACGCCGCCGGGAGTGGGCGCGGCGAATGGCCAGCCGCAACGCATTCCGGCTTCCGACGATCACCACGAGTTTCTTGCCTCGCGTGACCGCCGTGTACAGCAAGTTCCGTTGCAAGAGCATGTAGTGCTGCGTATGCAACGGAAGGACGACGCAGGGGTATTCGCTCCCTTGGCTCTTGTGCACGGTGAGGGCGTACGCGAGTGCCAGTTCATCAAGTGCCTGGAACTCGTAATCGACGGCCCGATCTTCATAGTCGACGGTGAGGACCTGGTCGATGCGGTTGAGTTCCACGATGACGCCCTGGTCGCCATTGAAGACGTGCCGGTTGTAGTTGTTTTCGAGTTGGATCACGCGGTCTCCCACGGCGAATCGCCATCCGAAGCGTTCAATCCCCGTTTGCTCGGCCTGAGGATTGATGGCGGTTTGAAGTTCGCGGTTGAGTTGGTGGGCTCCGAGACGCGAGCGGTTCATCGGCACCAGGACTTGGATGTCGCGGCGCGGATCGAAACCGAACCGGCGAGGGATGCGATGCGTCACGAGTTCGCGGATCAGATCGGCGATTTGATCGGGCTCATCGGCAGCAATGAAATAAAAGTCGGAAAGACCCGCATCAGGATGTTCCAGTGGCGGCTCATGGCCGGCGTTGATGGCGTGAGCGGCGGTGACGATGCGACTTTGCTGCGACTGACGGAAGATGGTCGTCAAGCGTACGACGGGAACCGTTTGAGACGCAATGAGGTCGGCCAGGACGCTTCCCGGGCCGACCGACGGAAGTTGGTCGACGTCGCCGACGAGGACGAGGCAGGCGTGCGCGGGGACGGCTCGCAGGAACGAAGCGGCCAGGCTGACATCGAGCATCGAGGTTTCGTCGAGGACGAAAAGGTCTCCTTGCAATGGGTGCTCGGGACCTCGGCGAAAACCGCCATCCTGCGGGGAGAACTCCAGAAGTCGGTGGATTGTCTTCGCCGGGCGGCCGGTCGTTTCCTCGAGTCGTTTGGCGGCACGACCTGTGGGAGCCGCCAAAACACACGTCTTGCCTTTGGCCGAGAAGATCTCGACGATGCTGCGCACGATCGTCGTCTTTCCGACGCCGGGGCCCCCCGTGACGACGAGCACCTTTTGCGTGACGGCCTGGCGTACCGCTTCGATTTGTTGATCGGCGAGTGTAATGCCGAGCCGTTCCTGGACCCATGGAAGCGCTCGTTCGACTCGAATCCCCTTGAGCGGATGTTGAGGTGTCTGTTGCAGCCGGTGGATCTCATGGGCGATCGTCCACTCGGCTCGATGCAGTCGAGGCAGCCACAGGGTGACTTCATCGTCGAGTCGGTCTTGGATCAGGCGTTGTTGTTCGAGCAACCCTTCCAGTGCGGTTTCGATGACGGACTCGGGGATTTCGGTGAGCTGTTCGACTTGTTGGATGAGGATGGGGCGAGGCAGAGCGCAGTGTCCGTTGTGGGCGGCTTGTTGCAGGATATGCAGCGTGGCGGCCTCGGCGCGTTGAATGGAATGGGGATCGATCCCGAGTCGCTGGGCGAGTTGGTCGGCCGTCTTGAAACCGATGCCCCAGATATCGTCGGCCAGTCGGTACGGGTTTTCTCGAATCTTTTCGATGGCCTGGTCGCCGTAGCGACGATAGATGCGAAACGCTCGAGCTGTGCTGACGCCATGCTCATAAAGGAACAGCATGATCCGGCGGACGTGCCGAGTCTGTTCCCATGCTTCTTTGATGTCGGCAAGTTTCTTGGGGCCGATGCCTCGAACGTGAAGAAGCAGATCGGGGTGTTGATTGAGGATATCCAGGAGCTTTTCGCCGTAGAGAGCCACCATCCGCTCGGCCAGCTTGGGGCCGATGCCGCGGATGGCTCCCGAAGCGAGGTAGCGTTGCATTCCTTCGGCGGTGGTGGGCGCGAAGGTCTGCAATTCATCGGCGCGGAACTGTCGGCCGTAGCGGGCATCGACAATCCAGCGTCCCTTGGCTTGGAACTGCTCGCCCGCTTGTACGGCCGTGGTTTTTCCGACGAGCGTCACCGGATCCCGCCATCCAGCGACATGGACCTGCAATACGCAAAAGCCGGTCTCTTCGTTATAGTAAGAGACTCGTCGGATGTCGCCTTGGAGAGAGTGCTGGTCTGTCACCAGAGATGCTCGATGGGGCCACCCAAGCGTGTTGGTTCGGGGCGCCGCTCCCCGTCGGACTCCTCACGCTCATGAGGCTGGTCGTTTCAGTCTATAATGACGGTGAGGCGGCTGTCACCACCGGCGGTTGTCTCTGGCCGTTCACTCGATAAGGAATCGCGAAAATGATGGCTCGTTGGATCCGCAACGGGATCGTGGCACTGGTTTGCATGCTGGGTACACCTTGGATGGCGTGGGGCGAACTCAAGCCTGAGGAAATCGCCATCATCGCCGTGGCTGGCAGCAATGAGTCGAAGGAGCTGGCACATTACTATGCTGAGCGGCGCGGCGTTCCCGCAAACCAGATTTGTGTGTTGAACGTCCAACCGGGAAAGAATTTGTCCCGCGAGCAATGGGAGACCGAAGTCCGCCCGTACATCCGCAATTGGCTGATGGAAAAGGGGCTGGAGGAAAAGGTTCGCTGTTTCTTGACGGTCTATGACGTGCCGTTGAAAATCGGTCGCGTGCCTGCGGAAAAATATGAAGGGCTGGTTGCGTACCTGCAGGCCGAGAAGGAGCGACGGATTCGGCAGATCGATGATGTGCTGCGCGACGTCGAACAGTTGGCGGGTGGCAAGTTGGCCGACGACCGCAAACCAATGTCGGCCGACATGGAACTGAAGCTGATCAGCCGGCGCATGAGCGACGTCTTCCGAGCCGGGCGGGCTCGTTTGGTCGCATTGCCACAAGGAGCGGCCGAGCGCAAGGAGGCGGGCGATCGCTACGTGGCGGCGATCGGCCGGGCTGGCGGCTTGCGGCATCTGATTCAGTTCTGGTCTGCCGAGAAGATCGAAGACCCGGTGAAGGAACTCGAGTTGACGAACCACATCGAGCGAGCCAAGGGGAGATACCAGGGGCTGCTCGAGGGCCGGCGCGTCCTGGAGTTTCTGCCTGAGAGCGTAGAACGGCTCGAGCAGTTGCTCGTTCTCATCGAAGCATCCGACGGACTGCTGGGCTCGGTCGTGTGGATCGAAGACCAACTCGCGCAGCTCAAAAAGAACGAAACCGCCAGCTCCTTCGACAGTGAGCTGTCGCTACTGTTTTGGCCCCACTATCCGCTGATGCGCTGGGTTCCCAATTTCCTCCATCATCGCTACGACGGAACGGCGGGTCAGACGGCGCGATTCACGTTCATGGTGGCTCGCATTGAAGCTCCGACGCTTAAGCGCTGCAAGGAGATCATCGACGAGTCGATCGAGGCGGAAAAGCGAGGTCTCGAAGGCAAGGTTTATATCGATGCGCGTGGCATGAAGGACAATCCGAAAGCGCAGCGAGGTTCTTATGCCGAGTTCGACACGTCGCTGCGGGAGTGGTCCCAGCTTTGGAATAAGCATGCAAAGCTCGAAGTGGTCCTCAACAACGAGCCGGGGTTGTTTCAGCCGGGCGATTGTCCCGATACCGCGCTCTATTGCGGGTGGTACTCGTTGGCGAAATACATCGACGCCTTCACGTTCGTTCCCGGAGCTGTCGCGTATCACCTTGCCAGTTCAGAAGCGACGACGTTGCGGAATCCGGGAAGCCAGGTCTGGTGCAAGCGGCTGTTGGAAGATGGAGCGGCGGCGACGCTGGGGCCGGTCTTCGAGCCGTATCTGATTGCCTTCCCACTTCCGCACGAGTTCTTTACGGCGTTGGGAACGGGGAAGCTTACTTTGGTAGAATGCTATTACCGGACTAAGCCGCTGGCGTCGTGGGCAATGACGCTTGTGGGGGATCCCCTTTACAATCCCTTCCGGAACAAGCCGGTGATCGATGTCGACAAGCTGCCACCGAACTGGCAGTGGATCAGAACGGCTCCTTGATGCGTTCTGCGGGGTCGGCCCGCATTGGAGCGAGTAATATGGTGATGAATGTCTTGCGCGTAAGCCGATGGCCCGTGGCTTTGCTTTTGGGATGGATGGGAGGTTGGGCCGTCGACACGAGTTTAGTCGTTGCTGAGGAGGCGAGTCCGGCCGAGTTGGCTCGGCAGTTGCGTTCTGACGATGCGGACACTCGCCGAGCGGCATTGGAGAAACTCGCTGCCCATCCCGATCAGGCACGCCAGGTTTTTCCGGATTTGATTAAGCGTTTTCGCGATCCGGTTCCCGAGCTGCGTGTGCTGGCGGCGAAAGCCGTGGCGGGGACGGGGGAAGCGGGACAAAAATGGTTGCCTCATTTCATCCGGCTCTTTCACGACCATGACACGATGCCGGATGACAAACCTGTGTCCTATCATGTGGCGCGTATCGTCGGGCAAGTGATGGGGAAGGCCGTGCTCGATGATCTGATCACGCTGCTCAAAGAGGGCGATGTAGCGGAACGGCGAGGCGCGTGCGTGGCGATCTACGAGATCGGCCCCGAGGCGAAGGCGGCGGTTCCCGTGTTGGTGGAGCTGCTTGAGTCGGGCTCGAACGACGTGAACCTCGAGTCGCTTTACGCTTTGCGCGGCATCGGTCCTGCGGCGGAGGAGGCGTTGCCCGCGCTCATTCGGGCGCTCGACTCGCAGAACATGCACACGCAGTATTGGGCAGCTCAAGCCCTTGCGGCGATGGGAGAAAAAGCCGTACCGGCTGTTCCGACTCTCATTCGTAAGCTCAAGACGGGCACGGCATCGGTGCGGCGACATGCGGCGATCGCCCTCGGAAAGATCGGACCGAAGATCGGGAAGGCGGGGATCGACGCGCTGATTGAAGCGATGGGAGATTTTTCATTTGTTGTGCGCGAGGATACACTCGATGCGCTCGCCCGACTCGGACCGGCGGCCGCCAAGGCGGGACCGGTGATCCAAGAGAAACTGGTCGAACGGAAACTCGAGCCGATCGGCAAGGCGCTATATACCTACTGGCGAATCACAGGGC
Organism: Planctomycetaceae bacterium; assembly: GCA_015490875.1. Taxonomy (GTDB): domain Bacteria; phylum Planctomycetota; class Planctomycetia; order Pirellulales; family Pirellulaceae; genus S141-3. Next base: position 7,099 of record WFWZ01000141.1, on the reverse strand, counting down.
AGAGCGACTTCGTGGAACCTCGCTTCTTGGCTCGGATGAAAGACCTCAACGGCATCATCGAGGCGGTACCCGAGTTGGCCAAGATGGGGCGCGCTGCGGCTTTCGCCGTTCCGAAGCTGGTGGAACTGACACGCAATACCGATCCTGTGGTGCGGTTGCTTTCGGTCGAGGCACTCGGAAAGATTGGTGTCTCCAATGACGCCGTCAAGGAGGCGCTACAAGAGCGCTTGGCGAAGGAAGATGACGAAGATGTCCGAGCGGCCGCGGAAACGGCACTGAAGAGCTTGGCAGGGGAAGCCGAACAGAGCGGCGACATGTGAGGAAGATCGCAAATCGACTTGAAGTGATCGGAGCGTCCTGACGAGTTTGTGGAGCGCGCTCTTTTAATTCGGCAGCCGGTGTTCTTCCAGGCCTTGCCGAAGTTCGGGAGGAATCGGTTCTTTGCGAGGCGGACAGCCGTCGGCGATCCAACAGTGGACGCTTGTCATGGTGCCTCGAGCGATCTCCCGTCCCTCCAGTTCGAAGACACCTTCGTAAACGACGGAGGTTTCTCCGAGTTCTCGGACGCCCAAGCGGATGTCGAGGACGTCTTCGAATCGGGCGGCCGCGAAGTATTCGCACGAAACGGCCACACGAGGCCAGCTCCAGACTCCTCCCTCGACGACTCGGTGAACCGAGGTCCCCAAGTGCCGCAACAGAGCGTGCTCCGCCTCCTCCAGATAGGCCAAGTACACCGAAAAGTGGAGAATACCGGCGCAATCGGTGTCTCGGAACTCGACGCGGCGGGTATAGACGAACATCGGCTCCGGCTACTCGCCCACGTAGGGAAGCAACGCCATGAACCTTGCCCGCTTGATCGCCTTGCTGACCGCGTGCTGACTGACGGCCGTGCAGCCCGTCTTCCGCCGCCCTACAATGCGACCATGCCGGTTGACCAGCTTCTTGAGCAACTCGACGTCCTTGTAGTCGACGTACATCGGCCGAGGCCGCTTGCCATCGACGAACAACGGGTCCTTTTTCTTCGTTTTCGCTTTGGCCCGACGCCTCTTCGCTCTGGTTCTCGCCGTACTCATCTCGCTTGTCTTCTCGCCTGAATCTTAACTGGTCCCCGGATCCCTGCGAGCAAGACGGCAGGTGCCCGGCTGAGACTTTACATTCCACTGAAACCGCTATTGTTTCGGAAACCGGCCGGTCATGCAAGGGCATGGCGACCCGCGGCGGATCTCCCTTGGCGGGGGGGGCGGTGTCTGCGGCGACGCTGTGGGATGCCTCTCGCAGAGACGCCAAGTCGCAAAGGGGGAGGAGGGGGCTCGCGGAAAGACGCAAAGTCGCAAAGGGGAGATGTGCCATCGGGCGCCCATGGCTCATGCCGCCTCCGATTCTCCCGGCCCCCAAATCCTCCTCTTCTCTGCGTCTTGGCGCCTTTGCGCGAGACGAACTGCGTCTCTGCGCGAGACGAACCACGTTTCTGCGAGCCATGGCCCCGTGCGAGACGCCGTCGGCTTAGGCTCAAGCCGGGCTTGGATGGTCGTATCCTTTCCGGTAGGGGCGAGCCAGCCGGCGATTGGCTTCCTCGTCTCCGACGACCTCATGCCGCTTGGGATCCCATCGCAGCGCCCGACGCAATTCGAGTGACAGATTCGCCAGGATGCAACTGGCGGTCGAAATGTGCCCCTGTTCGATATCGGCCACGGGACGCGACCGATGTTCGCGAGCCTTCAAGAAGTCTCGCATGTGCTCGCGCACGGCGGGCGCCACATGCCGCTCGAGGTCCTTCTCCGTTCGGTCCTCGGGATACTGATCGAGTTCCATCCGCACATCGCGATGGATGGGCTTGCCGCGACGCGGGATGAAGTCATACCCATGGACACTCATTTTCAGCGTTCCCTTGTCGCCGTAGATCGTGGCGCCCCATGGGTACTTGGGATCGACGGGCGCTCCCCATGTCCGGTGCTGCCAGACGACGGGGAATTCTTCAAACCGGAACACGGCGGTCTGCGTGTCGGGCACGTTGGCCAGGCTGGTCTTCTCGACGAGAATGCCTCCTTCGGAGTAGATGGTTTGAGGCCACTCCAGATCGAAACACCACCGCACGAGATCGAGCATGTGAATGCACATATCGCCCAGGATTCCATTCCCGAACTCTCGGAAGCTCCGCCAGCCTCGCGGATGGATGGCCGGATGATAGGGCCGGAACGGGGCCGGACCGATCCACGCGTCCCAATCGAGATAGTCGGGGACGGGTACCCGCATCGGTTTGACCTTGCGACGCATGTGGTAATAGCAGTAGACCTCGGCGTGCCCGACCGTTCCCAGTTTGCCGGCCTGGACGATGTCGCGGCGAGCTTCCATGAGGTGGTGCGTGCTGCGGCGCTGCGTGCCGACTTGCACGACGCGCCCCGTTCGCCGAGCGGCCGCCACCATTGCCTGGCCTTCCCACACGTCGACACTGATCGGCTTTTGCACATAGACATCGGCCCCCGCTTCGACGGCGGCGATCATCGGGAGCGCATGCCAGTGATCGGGAGTTGCAATCAGGACGACATCGACGTCCTTTTCGGCCAGCAGCTTTCGGTAGTCCGTGTACGTACGCGGCTTCTTCTTGGACGCTTGGCGCGACGCCACGATGTCCGCAGCTTCGGCAAGCATCTTCCGGTCGACGTCGCAAAGCGAAACGACCTCGACCGGAGCCACCTGAATGAGTCGCAACAGGTCGACCTTGCCATACCAGCCCGATCCGATCAGCGCAACTCGCAGCGTTTCCTGATCGCGGGCTCCGCTATGGACGGCGCGCGCGGACCACGTGAGTCCCGATGCCAGGGAGATTCCAAGCCAACTTCGCCGATCGATCCGATGTTTCCGCCGATTCACTGCTCGAGCCTCCACGATTTCAGAAAGCTGCCGGCCCCCAGGTCGTCGCAACCCGCCTGGAAGATTATAGCAGCTTCCCCCTTCGTACAGCGGAGGCTTCCGATCTACTGGCTCGACGAGTCCGACTCGGTTGCTTGCGCCGCTGCGGCACCTGCTGCCTCACGCCGGCGCCGAATTTCTTCCTTCCGCTTCCGGGCCTCTTCTTCGGCGCGGACCGCTTCGATCAGACTCGTCACGGAGGCTCTTACTTCGGGGTGGTCGTCCTTGAGGAGAGGTTGCACCAGTTTCACGTTTCGCAGCGAAGGCACCTGGCGCATCGCCTCGACGGCATAGAGTCGGACCCACCACTGCGGGTGCGTGAGGAGGACTCCCAGGCGATTCGTCAACGCGAGGACGTCCTTTTCGGGCAGGTCTCCGTCGAGCCGGGCGAGTTCCCGGTTAGCCTGGAGTTCGATGTTGAGCCGCTTCCATTGGACAGTTTCTTCCGGAGGCCTGCGGGGCTCCTCGGAAGAAAGTGCTCGCTGATGCACATACCGGCTTCCCGAAGCGTCGTACTCGAGTTTGCCTTCGAGTCGCAACATCACCTCCATCGCTTCCACGCAATCGGTGCGAAACATGTAGCCGACGAGCCGTTCAATATCTTCATCGGTTCCCAGTTGCAATTCCCCGCGTCGCTTTAGGAATAATTCATAGACGGTGAAATCGCGAACATGCCGCCGTTCTGGCACGTAGGCAGACTCGAAGTAGTCGCGAAATGAATCTCGGTCTTTCTGGAGATACCAATCCAGACGGCGAGCGTGGATGATGGCAGCGAACGCATCCGGTGGAGAAACCGTTCCGAGGAGCCAGGCGGCGGCCGCATCTCCGAAACTCGACAGCAGTTCATCGACGTCGGGAGTCGCCGGTGCTGTGAGCTTGTGGAGCACCATGCAAAAGAGGTCGAAATCGGCTCGAGCCGCAGGACCGCGCAAGTCCTTTCGCGTATACCGCGTGTACGCCCGAGGCCGGCCGGCTTCGGCGACACTCTTGATGAGCCTGGCAACTCGTCCCTCCGGCCGATAGTAGAAATCTTCCAACATCTCCAGCAACATCATGCCTCGCTGAAGGACGAAGCCATCGGGCGTCAGATCGGCTGAAGTATCCGAGGACTCCGGGGGGAGGCCCAACTCGGCCGCTCTTCGAGTCGCCTTGTCCAGACGTGCCTGCTCTCGGGCCATTCGTGCCTCGAGCTCCTTCATCCTGGGATCGGACTTGTCTTCCTGAGCTTGCGCATAGGCAGGCCTTCCCGTTGCCAATCCAAGCCACACCAAGCAGCCGCAAATCGACCACACCACAGCTCGACGCGATTGCGCCATGATCAGACTCCTCGATTCGATGGAAAATGGAAAGTAGTCACTCGGTTCGGCATCCGTTCTCCACACCGGTCCTTCCCTGACTGCCCCACGCGTTGCAGCCGGTTGCGGCGATCGGATCTCGTTCCGTGGCCCAACGGACAAGACTTCCCGCCTGCAAGCACGACCACCAAGGTATTCGGCACTTCGCCTACCGATCGGAGTCCTTCAGGTCACTCGGTCGCTGAGCGCCACTCCGGCGAATCCTCTCGACTTCGGCTTTGCGCCGAAGCTCCTCCCGGTATGCCTTCGCCACCTGGATCACCTGCTCCGCCGATCGTCTCACTTCCGTGCGTTCGTCTTTCAATAGGCCTTTGGCCAGATCAGCATCCGCCAAAGGAGGCGTTTGACGCATGGCTTCCAGTGCATAGAGCCGTACCCACCACTTGTTGTGCGAGAGCATGTTCGCCAGTCGTTGCGTCACTCCCTTCGCGTCTTGTTCGGGAAGAGTGCCATCGAGTCGGAAGAGTTCCCGTTTCGCCTGCACGTCTACATTGATGCGTTTCCATCTCTTCGCCTGCTCGGCGCGTTGACGCCCATCTTTGGGATGGAGGATGTACGGGTACGAATACCGGTTATCGTCGGCGTCGTACCTCAAGTCTTCCTTGAGCCGCAACATCACATCCAAGGCCTGGACGCAGTCCGTTCGAAACATGTGGTCGATGAGCCGTTCAGCTCCTTCCCCAGTCCCCAATTTCCTCAGTTCCCGAATTCTCAGGAACGACTCGTACACATCAAAGCAGGGTACGTGTTCGCGACCGTAGGTATGCGTACCCTCGAAGTACTCGCGAGCGGTATCGTTTCGCGGACTGAAATACCAGTCGAGACTCTGAGCGTGCATGATTGCCGCAAAGGCAAGCTCACGATCCATGGGTACGAGGAGAGAATAGACGACAATGTCTTGGTACCACCATTCAGTTTCATCCAACTTTTCAGGTGGGCGTGTTACCTCGCGCAAGACCTTGCAGAAGAACTCAAAATTGGCGCGTGCTTGTTTCGTTTCAAAACCGCCATACGCATATAAACAGTAGCCTCCGATTCTCCCAGCGGCTGCCATATCTTTGATGAGGCTGGCTACTTTTCCGTTCGGGCCGTCGTATAGGTTCTCCAGCAGCATCAGCGAGGTCAGATAGCGGAATTTTTCCATTGGATCGGGTGACGTGTCGGGTACTTCGTCGATGCGTCTGAGGTCGACGCCGAGTTCAGCAGCTCTTTGGACCGCCCGCTTTTCTCGATCGCTAGTGGGAGTCCAGTCCGAATCTTTCGACGTCTCTTGCACTTTCGGCTTCTCTTGAGCCACGCTTTCGAGCGTACCCGTAGCCAACCCCAACCATACCAAGCAGCCGCAAACCGACCACACTACGGCTCGACGCGATTGCGCCATGATCAGACTCCTCGATTAGATGGAAAATGGAAAGCAGTCACTCGGTTCGGCATCCGTTCTCCCCACCGGTCCTTCCCTGACTGCCCCACGCGTTGCGGCCAGTTGCGGCGATCGGATCTCGCTCCGTGGCCCAACGGATAAGACTTCCCGCCGACACCCTCGGCTGCCACAGGCCTCCACGACGAGTCGCCCCCATTATAGCCGCAGAAATCACCGATACTACCTCCCTGGTGTGGCCTATCGTTTCACTCGTCCACGCAGCGTTTGCTTGATCGTGTTCTGGACGGCTGGATGGTCGTCGATCGTCCTGTGCTCGACGCCCAATCCAGAGCGGTCAATCTCAATGTCTCCCGCCGACCTCGTACCACTAGGCCAATCATTTTTCTGGTACTGGTTCACGTGATACGCCGTTCCGATCGGCCTATTGGACTCTGGCCAAAACTGAAGATCGAGGCCAGAGTCACTGTCCCTGATTGCATCGACATAGGCCGTGTACTCGAGCGAGAATTGTGCTCCTTGGAGTTTACCATTGATCCGCTCTTGTTGGATTCGCGATGACAGGTCATACGTCGAGCCTCCTCCGTGGCTGTAACCGATAATGGCAATCGATGTGACGCCTCTCTTGTTGACAGCTCGGATAATCTCATCAATCGCGGCACCGTCCGCATCATCACCCTCGACATCCGTCTTTTCCTGGTACATGCGGACGTCATAGCCGTCCTGGCGGTAGAGATCGATGGCCAACTGGAACATGCCATGCGTCGCATACTTCACCGGATCTGCCGGATCTTGGCCTCGGCCTCCGATCACGATCACCAGGCTGTTGAAGGGGGAGAACCTCAGCTTCTCCTGCGAGGCTCGCTGGACCACGCGACCGTAACGCTGATCGACGACTTCCATGATCAGATCACTCGAGCCGTCATCGTCGCCCGGCCACTCGACCCACATCGACCGGTCTTCCGTCTGCGTGACCGACACGGTCTGAGTGGGATCGTCTCCGAGAAGTGTTATCCATTTGTCTTCGCGATCGAAGACACGAATTTGGGTACTCGTGCGGTTCAATCGATAGTCGACGCCGCGCACGCCGCTCGCCGCCCATTCGACCTCGATCAAGTCGTTCTCGCCCTGGATCTGATACTCTTTGCTGTCAGGCAGACGGCTCCCGTCATCGTCGTCACCGTTGCGGCGGATGCCGATGCCGGGCGTCACTTCTTCATCTTCGGGAATCGCGTGACGCTGGAAGGGGTTGCCGTATTCTTCGGACTTCGGGCGGTAGGCCGTCAGATTCGGGTCGACGATACTGACGATCATCGAGTCCTCGGCGACGACCGTGCCGAGGGGACTGGTCAACGTGAGCGTGATGGTCGTCCAACCGGGGCGCACGCCTTCGACGTAGAGGGTTTCGCCGTCGAATGAACTCCCCTTCAGCCGCCAAGTTCGCGTCGTGGCTTCT
>WFWZ01000140.1 GCA_015490875.1 Planctomycetaceae bacterium | reverse complement strand
GTGGTTTTGCTGATTCAACTCAGCAAGCGTCGAGGAGACTCGCGGCCGGGCAGATTCCCACGCGACATTTCCGTCGTGACGTGGACGGTCCTGAGTTGGATGATGTGGCTGGCGGCGAGCGGTTCGAGCGTTCAAATCGGGCATCGGTACCTGCTTGTGCTCTATCCATTGGCCATATTATTCACCGTCGACTGGCTGGGGGCGATCGGCCGGCGGTGGTCGCTTTGGATTCTGGGTGGGCTCGTCGCAGCGCAGTTGGTTACGAGTGTCGCAGCATCGCCGCATTATCTGGCCTATTTCTCGCCTTTGGTTGGAGGCAGTGCGGCCGGCCACCGCTGGCTCGGCGACTCGAATCTCGACTGGGGGCAGGATTTGCATGCCCTGAAACGCTGGTGCGACCGGCATCCCGAAGCGCGTGGGCGAATCGTCTATTTCGGGACAGCCAACCTGGCAGACGAAGGAATCCGATGGCGACCGGCTACAATGGAAGATTGGAGGCGAGCGAACCGAGACTTCGATTACTTAGCCGTCTCGGTCACTGTCCTCCAACAGATTTATCCGGCGGGCTCCGACGGAATCCAGGGGACTCTGCCTGAAGGGATGGCTGAAGAGTTGTTTCAGCGCCGCCCGGTTGCTCGAGCCGGATACTCGATTTGGATCTTCGACTTGCGCGAAGCCTTCCCAGGGCGGCGCGATGCCGGCGTGGCCGCCGCCATCGCTCTGCCCCGGGCTCGATTGTACCGGCCCGTTGGGCCGGAAGACTGGTGCCTTCCCATGTGCCGTAGGAGCAACCGGTGCATGTAAACGGGACGCTGCTATTTGGTCTCGCGTTCCCGCTCCGATGAGGAGCCCTTTGCGTCTGACAACCCGTTGTCGGTCTGGGCTTTCTTCTTGGTAGACGACCCGTCGTTGTTTTCTTGTTCGTCGGCCTTTGTCTCTTCCGCTTCGGCGCTCGCTTCCTGGGTGCCGTTCGCAGTCGGTTCGTCTTGTGATTTCTTGGTTTGCGCTTCCGACGTTTCCGGCCGCTTCGGATCGGCCTTCGCGACGGGCACCGTATCGATGTCACGGAATCCGTACTCTGGATTGTGAATGTCGAAGTCCTCATCCGTCAGGCCGACGTTGATTTTCACCTGAGTGTAGATGTACTGCTCGATAAGTCTCGGTTTGCCCTCCGGCTTCGACGGCCAGAGATAGGCGGCATAGTAGACGGGAATCTCGTATTCCAGGTCGACATAGACTTCGGCGATGTGGAAACGTAACCCTTCCTTTTTCTCTGGGTGGGTTACTTTGAAGCGGCGGCAGGGGCGGCCGTTGATCTTTGCGTTGTCGAAGATTTCGACGGTAGCGTCGTCATGTTCGAGTTCCTCGCCGACGACTTCGATCAGCCGTTTCGCCAGATTGTAGAACCCGATTTCGGTGATCGGGTAGCGATTGCCATCCATGGCGAGCGGCCCGGTCGGCTCGAGTCGCAAGGTGAGATTGGGATTGCGGCGGCCGCCTCGCTTGGCGATGAGGTCATTGTTGTAACGACCTTCGACATAGAGGACTTCGCGGCCGCGGTAGCGAGCGGGCTTGAGGAATTTGAGATAGACGCTGAAAGGAACGACCACCTCACCATCCTTTTCCCGGCGGTGACGGATCTTGGCTTGGATATAGTGGTAGTCGGTCAGCTTCCCATGGATGCGTTCGCGTTTGATGAGCAGACATGTGTAGTCTCGGATGTCCTTTTCGATGTGCCGCAGTGCCGTGACCGCGAACTCGAGGGCTGGCAAAAGCGGGTGTTCCTTTTCGCGAGCCTCGGCGAGCAATTTCGCAAGCTGCCCGGTGGCGTCATCTTTGGCGGCGTCGGTACGAGCCACTTTCGCGGCGGGATCCTTGCTCGAGGATTCATCTTGTTCTGACGCGGACTCCTTTTCTTCCTTCTCCTGCTTCTCGTGCTGCGTCGAGTTTTCGCGAGGTGGCTTCTCGTCTCGACTCGATTTCTGCTCGGATGCTTTCTCCTTCTCTTGGCTAGCCGAAGGAGGCTCACTGCCGGCAGGCTCGTCGGCTGAGGAGACTCGAGGGATGGCGATGGCGACGACGAGTCCCGCCATGAACAACCATCGGAAGAGAGCGGCTAGGCGACAGGAAGGCCCGGAGAGTGGGGAGGAAGTAAGGTCTGATGCGAGCCGTCGCTTCATGGTCGTATCCTTCGGGGGCAAGAAACGGGGCGAGTCGGCGCGGGGAAGGCGCGCGGCGGGACTCTAGTGAAGGATACGTCCGCGGGTCAAGGGCAGGTGGGGGAGGGGTGAGGTGTGAGGTGCACGG
>WFWZ01000139.1 GCA_015490875.1 Planctomycetaceae bacterium | reverse complement strand
TACGGGTCGCCTTCCGAGCCACGATGGGTCGCCTTGAGATACTCCAAACGCTGCTGCCGATCGAAGAGCTCCTGCCCCAACTCCACCATGTCCTCGGTGATGGCGCGCACCAACGGCAGCATGGCGTTGGCCTCTTCGACGGTGAACGTCCGCGTTGCTGAATCATGGTGCCGGGTCATGGTGTGACCTCCACGTGTTCCGTAGCCCCTTTTCGGCCGGCCTCCGTTCCCCAACATAGGGTTGATGGCTGCCGTGCCCAGCCCCTGACAGCCCCCTGCAACTCCCGGGCCGCCGAGCTCAGGAATTGGGGCCGCCGTGCACCGGTTCGGCGATCACCTTCGACTGGGCCACCGCCGCCGGATTCAGCGTCGATCTTCCCCAGGCCACTTCGACCGGCAGCCGGGCGAAGTCGACAATGCACCCATCCCGACTATAACAACTCAGGTCGTGCGTTGCCCCCATAAAAATACAATCGACCGGACACGGCTCCACACATAACGCGCAAAACATGCATTTGGAATAGTCGATCGCGTAGCCGGTGATCCGGAACCCCTTGCTTCCCTCAATCCGCTCCTTGCCAATGTAAATGCAGTCGACCGGACAAGCCTTGGCACACTGGTCGCACGCAATACACGTCGTCAGGTCATAGCGGTGAAAGCCGCGGTACCGAGCCGCCACTTCTACCGGCTTTTCCGGATACAAGTACTGATCTGTAAATGTCTTACGGTCCTCACGGTACGTCCGCATCCAGTAGCGAATCGTGACGAACATGCCGTGAGCCACCGTCGTGACCGTGACGAGTATATTGCGGAACCAGGTTGCAAAGTGCTTCAAACCAGTCGGCATGGCTTCCTATCTCTATTCTACATGGCTGCCGGCCAGCAATCCGCCCCAAGACGGGGGAGGGCCGGCCGAGCACATGACACCGCGCGGTCATTATAGAGGCCGCTGGCCCGGCCGCAACCAAGCATTCGAGGCAACGCGGTTGAAAGCTGAGGCTGCTCAGAGGCAGCGCGGGTTACCGTAAGACCTATGGAACGTATGCGACCTATAGGACGACGTCGCTTCGCGGCGGAGAGGAGGCATGCCGGGTTAGATCGTCACGGCGTCGCCCGATCCACCCGTGACGGAGACCCGCCCGCGGATCACGCTGTTGGAATCGAGAGGCCTCTCCGGCTTTCCGCTCGCTTCGGACCTCGCCCGTCAGCGTTCCGCTGACCCTTTACGTCCTCTCGTCAATTCCCAAATACGTACGATGTGCTGGAGTTCTCCTTGAAACGCGCTGAGATGGCCCAGTTCCGATTTGTTGTAATACGCCTCAATGGCAACGTACTTCCCATCGTACATGCCATCACGTAGCTTCGCTTCCTTCTCATCACCGATCCTTGTATCGCTCGTGTCCACCCAAACGGCATTCGCCGAGACCCCGTACTCGGCCGACTCCCGATTGAGGTAGATCCCGGTGTCTTCAAAGGCATTCCTGAAGAATCCTTCAACGAGAACACGTTTGCCATCGTACTTGTCCGGATTGGCCAAGAGTTCGACGATCGACACGATCGACTCCACATTGGGATATTTCCTGACGCGGATGTCCCGACTTTCGTTCTCCCGTTGCAAAGGAGCCGGCTCCCTCTTCTGCGATTCGCTACACGACAACGTCATTAAGACCGCCGCCACGTTGAGAATGAAGAACAGCATATTCCACGAGACTGTTCGCTCAGCACCTTTCACTTTTCTCCCTCCTGAGGCCATTCTTCTCCAGGACCCTTATGCTGATACGTTGCTCCACCCTTATCGATATGCCGGCCCGTCATCGATGGTCTTGCCACGCGCTCCCGCCACCTTCGAACCTGTACTTTTTGTTGCCGATCCGAAGTGGCTTGTCAAGCTTTTTTCGAGTAGGCCAAGCTATGCGAGAAACAAATGGCCTCGCGCAAAGACGCCAAGACGCAAAGAAGGTCTTGGCAACGAGGCAGAACATCGGACGAACGACTCTCCCGCCTTCCATCTGCATACTACAAAAGAGCCCTCCGCGATCTTTGCGGCTCTGCGAGAAAAATAATGCCTCGCGCAAAGACGCGAAGACGCGAAGACGCAAAGAAGGAACTGAGGACGAGGCAGAACATCGGACGAACGACTCACCCGTTTTCCATCTGCTTGCTACAAAAAAAGCCCTCCGAGCTCTTTGCGGCTCTGCGAGAAACGCTCTCTCCGACTCTGCGAGAAAAAAGACGCCCGTTCTCGTCAGGCTGGAAAGCCCGACCTACGAGAGAGGACGAGTTCTCCTTCCCGCTGCGTCTTTTCCCGAAACCGACTCGTCAACTCCCGAAGCACGGGGCGCTCTCCCGTTCCGATCGTCCGCCCATCGATCTCGACGACCGGCGCGAGCTCTCCCATCGTTCCCGTGCAGAACGCTTCGTCGGCTCGATAAGCC
>WFWZ01000138.1 GCA_015490875.1 Planctomycetaceae bacterium | reverse complement strand
GGTTGGTTCCCCCAGCGATGATAGCTCGGCCCGCCCCCGCGCAAGGGCCCGCAACAGATCGCAACAGATCATCCCGACTTGCAAGGTCATGGGTAGCCGGTTGGCCGCCGGCGAACGGCTGCCGTCAGTGTGTTTCTCTGAACCTCCTTTGGGTCACACTGGCGGCACGCCGGCCCACAAAACCCAAAGGAGTATTCCAATGAGCGACTCGTCTCGGCGTCATCCAGCCATTCAAATCCTTGTCGACCTGGTTGCTGATCTGCGAAAGACCGATGGAACGCTGGCGAAGCTTGAAGAGGCATGGCCGCGGCTAGATGCTGGCGAGGGTGATCGTGGTGACGAACTTCCGTTCTGGACGTCATTCCACGACGAGGTACTTCAGAAGGCAGAGAATCTCGCCAAGAAACAGAACGTCATCCGCTCGGATACAGTCTCCCAAGGCGTGCTGAGTTTTCTCCAGCGTCTACCTGAGCTCGTCGAAAGCGAGGCCAGCGAATTCGCCGATCCGGATGAGCCCGGTACTCTTGATGTAGTGCTGAGGGCCGTCCAGCAAGAAATCGAAGTCTTGGACGCTTTGGCAAAGAGAACTTGGCCACTGGAAAGTGGGCGGGACGAAGAGCGGCCATTGAGCGTCTCAAAGTCATGTATCACAAGCGAGGAACGTACCGGCCGTGACCGTATGATGGAAGACGTCCGTGATCGCCTGAAGGGACAGTCACGGAGGTTGTTCCACGTCCTTTGCGACGCCGCAGGTAAGTGGGTGACGATCGATGAACTGTTCGATGCCGCCGTATTCTATACCGATTCTCCCAACAATGACACGTTGCGCAAGGCGTCCGATCGGCTTAGGGACAAGCTGGAAACGCTCGGCTATGGCCACATCTTTCAGGTAAGCTGCGAACCGGCCAGCGAACGGATCAAGCTGAACATCCGAGGCGGCACGGAAAATCAGAAGTAGGACAACTTGTCCGGCGTTTGTCCGGATTTTGTCCGGATCCCTCTTCTAGGATTGGCATCGTCTCTAGAGCTGAAAGGAGGTGATGCCATGATCCATCTACCGCCACTCCGCGATGTAACCGATCGGATCGGAGAGCTGCGGCGTGAGCTGCATCTATTGACTCGCTTGGCGAGGCTGTTGCGCCAGCATAGCGCGGCAGAGTCTGACGCCGACGACGTGAGTCGCCTGCTATCTGAGATAGAGGGTGAGATCCCCCATGGCAACGCAGAAGGAGGGAGCCATGAAAAGTAGCACCACACCTGAACGCCTGCTGGTATCAGCGACCGAGGCGGCCCGGATGCTGAGCATATCGCCGCGCACGCTGTGGTCCCTCACGAGAGATGGCGAGATCCCGTGTGTCCGTGTTCGGCATAGGGTGCTCTACGACCTCGCCGACCTGAGAGCGTATATCGAGGTAAAAAAAGAACGGAGGTGACACGTGACCGTCACAGAGAGAAAGCACCACCCTGCGTCGTCCATCTTCCCTCTTCTCGACGGAGACGACTTGGACGACCTGGTCGAGGACATCCGGGAGAACGGGCTGCGTGTGCCGATCCTAGTGGACGTCCAGGGCCGCATCATCGACGGCAGGAACCGCCAGGTCGCCTGCCTAATGGCCGGCGTGGAGCCACGCTATGAGACGTGTGACCTGACCGACGACGCCGAGATCGCTCGGCTAGTGTGGTCGCTCAACGAGAAACGCCGGCACCTGACGGCGGGGCAGAGGACAGCGGCGGCATTGAAACTGGAGGAAGTGGTTGAACGGTTCGCCACTGAGGCCAAGAAGAGGCAGTCGGAAGCTGGAAAGCAATATGGTCGAGGAAAAACCAATAGCTTCGCGCCGAGTGACACCAAGCTATCTGAGTCCCCCTCAAAGCGAAAAACATCTGCCAAGATTGCGTCAGTCGCTGGAACGTCTGCTAGGTCAGTGGAACGAGCCAAAGCGGTGAAGGAGCGTGCACCCGATCTATTCGAGCGGATCGAGGCCGGGGAACTCACCCCTAACGCAGCCTACAACCAGCTCCGACAGAGAGACCGAGCAGACGAACTGGCCGCGAAGGCAGAAGCCGCTAAGGAACTCCTCACCGAGCAGCCACCGTGGCTTCTCATGCAGGCTGATGTGATGGACGGGCTCCAGTCTGTGATCGAGCATCACTCGCCGGCACGTCTGATCTTCGCTGATCCCCCCTACAACATCGGCGTTGATTATGGCGACGGCAGTGACGCCGACAGTATGGAGGACGCTGACTATCTCGACTGGGTGTCAGAGTGGATTGAGCTTTGCGTGTCTGCATTGGCTGACGACGGGTCACTGTGGATTGTCATATCAGATGAGTACGCGGCCGACTATCACGTGCTGCTACGAGATCACGGACTGCACATCCGAGCTTGGATCAAGTGGTACGAGACGTTTGGCGTAAACCGACCAAACAACTTCGGCAAGACGTCCCGGCATATTCTTTATGCTGTTATCGATCCGAAGTATTACGTCTTCAATGCTGAGGCCGTTACTTGCAAGTCTGCCAGGCAGGAAAAGTATGGCGACAAGCGAGCCGCACCGGACGGCAAAATCTGGGATGACGTGTGGATCATCCCGCGTGTGACTGGCACGTCATCCGAGCGAGTTCCTGGGGTGCCCACGCAGTTGCCGCTCGAACTGGTTTCTGCGGTGGTGGGCTGTGCATCTGATCCTGGCGACCTAGTGGTTGACCCGTTCAGCGGTTCGGGCACGACAGGTGTCGCGTGTGTTCGTCTGGGGCGGAAATATATCGGCATCGACAAGTCCGATGACTTCATTTCGATCGCGGAGCGGCGGATTATCGCCGAGTGGCATGACACTCAGGAAGAGGAGATGCAAGCATGACCGCAAGAAAAAAGGCGGGGACCGCCATGTCCGCCGCCAGGGAGAAGCCTACACACCAAGTATACCAGCGGATGCTGCCGCTCCGGGAGCCTAGCGGCCAAGAGTTGCGAGACCAGGCTCTAGCTGCCCATGAGGAGCGTCGCAGTGACATCATCGAGGCCGGACGGCGAGCACTGCTGCGGCACCTGTTGGTCCACGGCACGGCTACCGCGGACGACGTGCGCGACGCGGTCACGCTTCCCGACGGCGTCAATCCAGTTTGCCTCGGTGCCGTCCCGATGGGACTCGCCCGGGCAGGGATCATACAGTGCGCCGGGCATCAGCCATCACGACGGCCGGAACGCCACGGAGCACCTACGGCCGTCTGGGCGATCGTCGATGAGACAGCGGCCCGACGATGGCTCGCCGAGCATAGCGGAAAGGGGGTGGCCGATGAGTAAGACCACACCCGTGCTCCGGCAGGCGCTGGAGTACGCCAAGCGCGGCTGGGCCGTGTTTCCGGTGTGGGGTTGCTGGCCAAGCGGCGCGTGTCGATGTCGCCGAGGCAAAGACTGCCAGCACATTGGCAAGCACCCATGGACGGAGCACGGATTCCGAGATGCCACCACTGACGCCACACGCATCAGAGCGTGGGAAGACAAGTGGGAAACCGCCAACATCGGTATTGCCACGGGTGAGGCCAGCGGACTGGTGGTCCTGGACATCGACAGCCTCAAGGGGGGCGAGGCATCCATGGAGAAGCTCATCGCCAGGCTTGGACCGCTCCCACGGACGCTGATGGTGCGAACCGGGAACGGCTGGCACCTGTACTTCGAGCACCCTGGCGGGCGGTTCAAGAGTGTAGCGGAGGCCATCGCCCCAGGAGTGGACATCCGGGCTGATGGCGGCTACGTGGTCGCCCCTCCAAGCAGGCACCAAAGTGGCCGAGCCTATCAGTGGGAGCCCGGCCGCGGAGTCTTCGATGGGACCCTCGGCAGGCTCCCGGAAAAGTGGCTCGACGAGCTCGGCCGGCTCGGGTGTTACATAGACGGCGCAGAGAGCACAGTTACCACAGAGGACCTAGCTAACACAGAAGCCCCAGTGGACCCAGGAGGACGCAGACAACACGGACACGGGGAGGGGGGAGAGGGGGAGGCTCAACCGGCTCGCCGTTCCGGCCAAGCTCTGCCGGCATACTTCCTGCAAATGCCCACCGACGAGTTCTTGGAATGGACGATCAGGCATACACTCCCAACCGGGCCAGGGCGGCGGCATCACCAAGTGTTTCTTTTCGCGAAGATACTGAAGGGACACCCCGAGATATCGCGATGGGATGCATCGAAGCTAATAGCCGCTGCGGTAGAGTGGTACAAGGCCGCTGTAGATGCCTTGGGCGAGGGCCAAATCAAAGCCGGCTGTGACGAAAATACCGCGGACTTTTTGGAGGCGTGGGATAACGTGCATACTCCTGGCGTTGGGATAGCCGAACAGGCGTTTTCTGTTGCCCTAGAGGACGAGCTCCCGAAAGCCGCTCATCTCCTAGTGGATGACGCATCGAAGCGGCTACTGGCTGCTTGTCGAGAGATGCAACGGCTCGTTGGAGATGGTCAGCCGTGGTACTTGTCTACTCGTCAGGTCTGCCGTCTCATGCCTGAGTTTGAGCAGCGGATGAGCGTCTATCGGACGTTGTCGCTTTTCGAGCGACTTGGATTCTTAGAGATTGTCGAACGTGGCTCGCCGACCGGCCGCAAAGCGACGTCCTACCGCTATCTGCTGCCCCTCGATGAGTAAATGCCCACTGTGGCAAGGAGTCGCAGCCGATCGAAATACCTCGATCCGGGACGCAAACTCCCACAGTAGCTTCGACGTTGATCGGAATGGTCGGGTCGGTCTGGCTGCTCAGGACTAGACAAAGTGCCTTGTACTTGATAAGATGCCAGCATGAAAAAGAAACGAAAGAAACCGTTGAGCGTGTCCGATCAACTGAGACGAGCCATCGACGAGTGCGGTTTGACAAAATACCGCATCTACGTTGAAACGGGCGTTGACCAAGCAACGCTCAGCAAGTTTGTTCGCGGCGAGCGTGGAGTGTCACTCGACACGTTCGACGTCTTGTGTGATTACCTGGGGCTGGAGTTGCGGCCAAGAGGAAAGGGTAAGTGATGGCCAGTATCGCACGTGACAAGAACGGAACACGGCGGATTCTTTTTGTCGCCCCTGACGGGAAACGGAAGACGATTCGGCTGGGCAAGGTTTCCCAGCGTACAGCGGAGAGCATCAAATGCCGTGTCGAACACCTGCTTGCTGCGAAGATTGCCGGGCATGCGATGGATGCCGATACGGCCCGTTGGGTATCCGCCTTGGAACCGCGGCTGGCCGAGAAACTGGCGGCCGTCGGATTGATCCCCAAGCCGGACAATCGCGAAAGCGTAACGCTGGGCGACTACCTGGATGCCTACATCGAATCTCGCACGGACGTGAAACCATTGACCGTGAGGCACCTACGCGATGCGGCCCGCAAGCTGGTGACCTATTTCGGTGCCGATCGGAAGCTGGTCAGCATCACCCCAGGCGACGCGGACGAGTACCGTCGTTGGTTGCTGGAGAGTCTCGGCCCCAACACGGTCCGGCGACTTTGCGGCCGAGCCAAACAATTCTTTCGGGCGGCAGTTCGCAAACGGCTGCTGACAGAGAGTCCGTTCGCGGACATGAAGGATTGTGCGGTAAGGGCTAACCGCTCCCGGGATCACTTTGTCTCGCCCGACGTCGCCGCAAAAGTGCTGGAAGCCTGCCCGGACGCCCAGTGGCGGGCCATCTTCGCTCTGGCCCGGTTTGGTGGCCTGCGGGTCCCCTCTGAGATTCTGGCACTCCGATGGGAGGACGTCGACTTTGCGGCTGGCCGCATGGTCGTGCGGAGCCCCAAGACGGAGCACCACGAAGGCAAGGAGTTCCGGGTGGTCCCTCTGTTCGCCGAGTTGCGGCCGTACCTCGAAGAAGCCTATGAGATCGCCGAGCCTGGCACGGTGCACGTGATCACCCGCTATCGGCAATCCAACGTGAACCTGCGAACCCAGCTTTTGCGGATCCTGGAGCGGGCCGGCGTCGAGCCCTGGCCGAAACTCTTCCACAACCTGCGAGCGACCCGGCAAACCGAACTTCAGCAGCGGTTCCCGGTCCACGTCGTCTGCACGTGGCTTGGAAATACTCAGGCAGTGGCCATGAAGCACTACTTGCAGGTGACGGAAGAGCACTTCGCCGAGGCGACCGGTGGCACTCGCCAAAGCGGCGCAAAAAGCGGCGCAGCAGACGCTCGAAATAGCTCGCAATCCAATGAAGCGGCGGTTTCCGAGTTAGGCCCTAAAGCGTTTCCTGGCGAAGGTTTGCGAAGAGATGCGAGATACTGCACAAACGTTCAAGCTCCCCCGGTAGGACTCGAACCTACGACCCAGCGGTTAACAGCCGCTTGCTCTACCAACTGAGCTACAGGGGAATAACATGCACCGGACTCGGAAACCCACGTCCGACTACTCAAGCTTATAGATCGCATCCGCGGGTCGGGCAATAGGACTTTTCAAAATCCGCAAGCCAACACTCGGGATCCCCAGGCTCCCACTCCCCTTATGCTCCGCATTCCGTTGGTTCCCCACCCCACCACTCCCATTGGTTTCCTACTCCTCCCACTGGTTCCCTACTCCGCCGACGTCCTCGGTCTGCCGATGTCGCCTCATGCAGACGGACGGTGTCCGCCTGCCTGACGTCGCCCCACGTTCATGGATGCCCCACGGCCATGGTTCCGGTTGCCCAACGGCATGGGGAGTGGGGTCCGCAGTTGGCAGAATCCTGGGGGAAAGCTTGTCCGTGCGGGGCCGTACCGCCGATTTTTCCCTTTTTTTCGTTTTTTCGAGCCGCCGAGACCAGATTTTTGCGCATCGAAGCCCCGTTTTCGCAACTTCTTTGGTAGATGGTGTCCCGCGAACCACCCTGTCGCGCGACACCCCAAAACCGAGGAACCCGCGGCCAGGCCTCAACCTGCCGCACGTTCCGCCCCGCGATGGGCCGACGTTCCCACAGCACGGCGGCCTGTCCACGGCTTTTGCCAACGAAGACAGATACGGATTCCACCAATAAAGACGGATGGGGAGAGGAGGCTTGCAGATGGACTGGTGGCCTGAATTCGCGACGATTCTGGCAGACGGCGACGCGTTTTGGCGAGCCGATTTGCCTCGGCCGGTGGCTCACGCCGCCTTCGCTGCGTTGTCCGCTGACCCGATGACACTCGCCGAATGGCAACTGGCCACGGGCCGCTATTTCACTGGAGCCTTTTGGCGCTGGCCCGATCCGGTCCCACGACCGGATGTTGCCACGCTCACCGAACGACTCCTCCGGTCCGATGTCTCGGAAATCCTCGTGATCGATCTGCCTTCGCGGATCGTGGCCGCCTCGAGTCCCGACCGATTCCCCTCTTGTTCGTCTCTGCCCCTGATCCACGACCACGTGCCTACCTCGCAGTCCCTGCTGTACGGGCTACATCCCTGCTGGCAAGTCGTCTTTCCCGACAAGGCACTTGCGCTGTGGTCCGATCCCGACACCAAGTCCCGTGCTCGCCAATGGGCGGCACACGGCCACAACCGCCGCCGTGTCCTCTACGAAGATGTCCTCGATTGGATTGTGGCTCGTCGCTGCAGTGGCGACACCACTGCCAGCCGGCAGCTCCACCGAAATTGGCTCATGTCGTCTCATCCGGGACTCGCCGGCCGTACGCCTCGAGAAGCCCTCTTCGAAGAGCTTTCGGCGATCAACCGGGACCTCGAGTATCAGCAGCACGCGTGGGTTGTCCGAGGAGGTCGACCCCCCGGAGTGCCAGTCGACTCTGAGGCTTATCGAGCTTCGCCACCGGCCCACGCCGAGCTGACGATCTACCACCAACTCGTCCGGCATCTAATCGAAGCCTACGACGAGACCTATGGGGAATCCTCACCGGGCAGCCTCGCTCCCGAGGAGATCCAGCGGCGGACGACATGGCTCCGCGAAGAGCGTCAGCGTTGGTGGCGAAAACCGCTGCCAGGTTACGACGGGGAGACGCCCGAAGCGCTTGTCGACTGCGAGCGTCAGCGGATTCCCATCACGATGTCCCCAGAGAAAATGGCCGACTGCGAATGTCCGATCTGCCGAGCCATGGCCGATCAGGGGCCCATGTTTGTCATCGTCGATTCGTCTCCGTTTGAGGAAGAAGACTTCGCGTTCTCGTTGCTGGAGGACGAAAAGGAGTGGCGAGAAATGCACGAGCTCTGGGAGGATTCTCACTCGTAATCTGGAGCGCCATTTTGCAGGCTGGTCGGGCAGGATGCCTGCCGAGTCACCATATGTTCGCGGTGAGAACAGCGTGTTTCTCGCAGAGCCGCAAAGAGCGCAGAGGTTTTTTTTAGAGAATGGGGATGGCAGGTGGGTTAGATCGCCGCGCACCGTTGAGGTGCCACTCCCTGTGAAGAGGCTGCCGGGGGGGGCAACTCAGGATTGGGACGTTGTGGCGAAAACGCGTCGGTTCTCGGTCTGCGTGTCGGATTGGATGAGACCGTCCCGAAGCCGAATGACACGCCGACAGTGCTCGGCCACTTCGTCTTCGTGCGTCACGATGATGATCGTCTTCCCCTGGTCATTGAGCCGTTCGAAGATCATCAGGATCTCCTCGGTCGTCTTGGAGTCCAAGTTTCCGGTCGGCTCGTCGGCGAGGATAAAGTATGGATCGTTGACGAGACTCCGGGCGATCGCGACGCGCTGCTGCTGTCCACCGGACAATTGAGCGGGGCGGTGGTTGAGACGCCCTTCGAGCCCCACCATGAGAGCCAGGTCGAGGCACCGTTGGCGGTCCTGGCGCGTCAACCGCCCCTGGTAGTACAACGGCACCTCAATGTTCTCCACGACAGTGAGTTGCGGAATCAGGTTGTAGGACTGGAAGACGAACCCGATCCTTGAGGCTCGAACGAACGAGAGCTGATCGTCGTTCAAACTGGCCACCTCGTCGTCGCCCAGATAGAGTCGGCCGGAGGTAGGACGGTCGAGGCAGCCAAGGAGGTTCAGCAGGGTGCTCTTGCCGGAACCGGAAGGTCCCATAATGGCGAGGTAGTCGCCCTCGGGGACGTCGAACGTGACGCCTCGCAGCGCGTGCACAACTTCGCTCTTGAGCACGTAATCCTTGGTGAGGTTTTCCAGTCGGGCGGCCAGTCGCATAGTCGAAGATCTCAGGACAGGAGGATTCGGGATAGGTGCCAAACGGGGCATGCGGAGGCACCGCCAGGCGGCGGGCCTCTGAGGGATCTAACCCGGGGGGCAGCCGATGGAGTCGCTCGCCGGCCGAGGACACCCCCGGGAGGACACCTCCATCTCCTATATATTAGTTGACGGTCGCGCCGCCGGCCACGATACGCCCGCTGGCACGATCGCTATCCTCAAAACATTCGGCGCCAACGACTTAGAACGCCTAAGACGGGAAATTGTTGCTTGACAGTCGATTTTGTCCAGCTTATCATCGACCCATGGCCTACTCGCGGGCGGCGTCTGGACGCAGGCGCTGTGGCGGGGTTCGCGGCGCCGAGGCGTGGCGGCCCTGTGAAGGCCTTGCAAGTCGACGTACGCATGGCTGCCCTTGCCGGCTCGGTTCCCCTCACGCACGACAAGTCGCCACGATGATTTACGCTCTGTTCGGAATCTTCTTCGTTGCCATGTGTCTGTTGGCGTTTCTTTCCGCCAAGACGTGGCACTGGCTCAACATCACGGCACTTTGCCTGGTCGGACTGCTCAGCATGTTTGCATTGGTGCTTGTCGCCAACTATCTCGACTGGCAGAAGCGGTGGCGCACGGCATACGAGCGCAATTTGAAGGAGCTGGAACAGGAGCGGGCTCGCGGCGTGGCGCTCAAGTACGGCGATCCCATGAAAGATGTTCAGGAGGAGCCGACGCTGGTCGAACTGATGGGCCGGTTCAACCGGCTCGTTTATCAGCGAGGCCGTGTTTGGCGTCGTTGTTCTCGGATGAAGATTCAGAACAATCAAGTGCAGCTTCAAGTGCTGCCTGACAACGCGGCCGAGGAAGGAGGTCATGGGATCGAGCAGGGCGTGACGCTCTATGCGTTCTTGGAACAGATTCCATTTCAGGGTGCCCAGCCTCCAGGTGGCGCCGCTGGACCGAATGCGGCTCAAGGGAACGCCCCTTCGTTCCTGTTGCCGGGGGCTTACGTGGGAGAATTCGTGGTTCGGGCGACCGATGCCAAGACGGTGACACTGGAACCAGCGATGCCGTTGGATGCCTACCAGCAGCGTCATGTTCAGGCGGGAGCCACATGGGTGCTCTACGAAGTCATGCCCATCGATGACCACTACGTGTTCGCGACCAGCGACGAAGGTCCTGGGGGAGTCGTGGAGTACGTTGAGCCGAATGATGATGCGAGTCAGCCTGTATTCGGGAAGATGGATGGCAACATGCTGAGGCAACTCTTTGCGGCTGCCTTCCAAGCCAACTTCCCCGGCGTACCGGCGGGCAACACGGTCGAGCAACTCGCGAGTCTTTACGAAAAGGATGGACAACCTCAGGCAGACCCCGAAGCAATCGATCCGGACAACCTCTGGTTCAAAGTCAAATTCAACAACAAGGACAGAAATGGTAACCCGCTGAAACCGTTGAACGTGGAGGTGAGTGCCAACCCATCGATCTCGGACGACCGGCGAGCTTTTGACACGAGCGGCCGGGCGATCGATCCGCGGTTGGCGGGAACTCGCCAGGCAGTGTTGAAGCCAGGGCGATTCGGTGTTTTCCGCAAAGGGTTCGAAGATCGAGACGAGAACGGGCGGGAAATCATCGACGACGACCTGGACGACTGGATCGAGAAGGGGATTTGCGATGTCGTCGCTCCGATCTTCGTGCGGAAACTCACCAACTACCGCGATGGGTTTCACTTGATCGCTCAGGAGCGACAGCGTATCGAGGAGTCCATTCGTCAAACCGTTGCGAATACGGCTCAGTGGCAAGAGGCCAAACGCAACTGCGACACTCAGATCGCCTACCGCAGCGACGAAAAGATGAAGCTCGACGGAGAGGGACTCGAGGAAGGCCAGATTGGCGAGCTGCCGGGCTTTCGAAGGGACGTCGCGGCTGCCGACAAGCTGCTGCAGGAATTAGCCCAGCAAAAGACGAGCTTGTTGGAAGACTTGAGCCGGCTTTATCGAGCCAACGCTGCGTTGCGGGAGCAATTGGCGGCTGTCCACCGCTACCTGCGCGAACAGATCGATCGCAAAACCGAGGCGGCAGTGACACTGAAGTGACACTGGCCGCTGCCAGGCGGGCAACGGCGTTGGCCAGCTCCGACGATGGAGGAGAATCGCACGGTGGCTGCTCCATCGACCGAGTCGGCTCGTTCTTACTACCAGCG
Organism: Planctomycetaceae bacterium; assembly: GCA_015490875.1. GTDB lineage: Bacteria > Planctomycetota > Planctomycetia > Pirellulales > Pirellulaceae > S141-3. The sequence continues at coordinate 6,663 of WFWZ01000138.1, read as the reverse complement.
TCGCGAGGGCGAATGCCGCGCACGTGAGACGCGCGCAGCGAGGCGCGTTCGTCGATGCGCTCGGTGGCGACTGCTGCTCTTTCTGGTCGGTGTATCGGCATTGGTCGCGGCGCTTTCGACGCCCCATCTCTTCCACGCGGGGATGGCGGTCGTGGTTGTCAGCACAGTGGCTTTCGTGGTGGCGGCAGGAGTGCAGGAACGAGCCGAACGCGACCGCGTACGGGCCGAACGACTGCGGACGTGGTATCGCCGCTCGCTGGCTCGGTTGGAACGAGACTGGAAAGAGTTGCCTCCTTCTCGATACACGCCGCCGGAGAACGATGCTTGGTGGGCGGACGACCTGGACCTGTTCGGATCCGGATCGCTCTTTCAGCTCGTCGAGAACACACAAACTCCGCTCGGACGCGAACGCCTAGCCCGCTGGCTGCTGGAACCGGCCGAGCCGCCGGAAATCAAACATCGCCAAGCTGCCTTGGATGCCTTGGCCGCCGATCGGCGGCTTCGTGAGGCGATGTTCGAGCGGGGAGCCGAACTGGCGGCGAGTCTCGCGGACCCGAAGCACTTCTTGAATTGGGCGACGTCGCCGACATGGTATGCCCGTCGCCGCTGGCTGAAGTGGATCGCGCCGGCAAGCGTGATCGGGCTCCTTTCGACCACGTTGGTGGCCGTGCTGATCGGGCCGGACGCGTGGATCGTGGCGGCGGGTTTCTTGCTCGTAAGCAATGTGTTCTGTCTGTTGGGCTGGGGAGCATCACTCGTTGCCACCTTCGATCGCGTCCAAAGTCGATTTCAGGAAGTGTCCCAGTACCGCACTCTTTTCGATATGCTCGACGCGGCGGTCGAGCGCCATCCGGCGCTAGGTCATTGGTTAACGCATCACGTAGGGGAGTCGTTCCGTCAGTCTGACGGCCCTTGGAAGGAACTCCAGCGCATCATGGCACTCAATACCTTGCGCTACGCCGGTCTTCTTAGCATCGCCCATACACTACTGCAGCCACTATTGCTGTGGGACTTCCATGTGATGCGGTGGCTTGATCGCTGGAAAACCAAATACGGGCGATTCGTGCCTCTCTGGTTTGAAGAACTAGCATCCCTCGAGGCTCTGGCGTCGCTGGCCGTGTTGCGCCACGACCATCCCGACTGGGCCTTCCCGTGTCTTGATGCTGCGACCGATCGCTGGCAGGGCGAGGGTGTCGGACATCCGCTCATCGCCGATGGCCAACGTGTCGGGAATGACGTTACAGTAGGGCCACCGGGCACGGTGTTATTGGTGACTGGCTCGAACATGTCGGGGAAGAGCACACTGTTGCGAGCCATCGGGGTCAACACGGTACTGGCTCAGGCGGGAGCTCCCGTCTGTGCGAAGGCGTTGACGTTGCCGCCGGTGCGAATCGCGACGAGCATGCGGGTGCGCGATTCGATTGAAGAGGGTACCTCGTTCTACCTTGCCGAACTGAAACGGCTGAAGCGCGTGGTGAGCATGGCGAAAAGAGCGACGGACGAGCGGCGGCTGCTTTACCTCTTGGATGAGATCCTCCAGGGAACGAACTCGCGGGAACGCCACATCGCAGTGGCTCACGTTCTCGCCACGCTGACCCGCTATCCCGCGATCGGTGCCATCTCCACGCATGACGTCGAGTTGGCGTCGAGTCCGCTCGTGGCCGACGCGGTCCGGGCGGTCCATTTTCGCGAATCGTTCCGCGAAGGACCCAACGGTCGTGAAATGGTGTTCGACTACCGCTTGCGCGAAGGTGTCGCCACGACGACGAACGCCTGGGTGCTGCTCGAGATGGTCGGCTTGGCCGACTGACACAATCACGGCATAACGGGCCGCGTCGATCTAGTCGCTGGCGGCTGCCGGCTCGTCGGATGAGGCCTGATCCGAGAGGGTCCTGCGAACTCCGGCGTTGGAAAAGGCGGAGCCGACCCGTCCGTGTTCGAGATCGATCCGTTGCCAGTTCCCGCCATCGGCCGTGTAAGTCTCATACCACTCGGCGCGCCCCATACTGCATCCGGTGAGCGAGATGGCCAGTCCGAGTGAAATGCAGGCGATGGCAAGCAGTCGGCATGCCGTGGTGTGCATACGGGCGGCAACACGGTCGTTTGTCGAAGCGAGCGGTCTGCGATGGGCGGTCACGGTGCGACTCCGTTGATCTATCGGGTAGCGGCGTGCGAGCGTCGAGAGCGCCTGGCCGCTCGGACTGCCAATGCGTACGGGGTATCGGCCGGCCGGTCTTGAGAACTTGAGGAAAGTTTGCCGGTCAGGGCGGTTATGCCGATGCCGCGGCGTCAGCGCGTTGCCGTTCAGAGTGATTCCTTGGGACGCACCAGTTTTTGCGATGCCTGCCACTGGTCCCAGAAGAGGCGTTCATAGCGACCGACCATGCCCTCCAACGAAAAGCGGGTACGGACGATCTGGTGGTTCTGAGTCCCGATCTTCCGTGCCCAATCCTCATCTTCGAGAGCCCGGCCGGCCAGTTCCAGCAGGCCCGTCACATCATCCTGGTGGACCCACGGGTTGCCCGACCCGAGGAGGAGTTCCGGAAGGCCGGCGACTTGGAAACCGGCGATCGGAAGGCGACTGGCCATAGCGTCGAGCACCACGTTGGGCATGCCCTCGTAGCGGGAGGGGAGGAGGAGGACTCGAGCCGCCTTCATCAGCGACGGTACGTCGTTTCGCCATCCGAGGAAAGAAACGCGGTCGGCTATGCCAGCTTCGGCGAACGCCTGGCGGAGGAAGGCTTCTTGGCTCCCTTCGCCCACCAAAACCAGATGGGCCTTGGGGTGTCGTTGAAAGAAGGCGGGGAAGCTGTCGACGAGTCGATCGATGCCCTTTTGAGGTTCGAGTCGTCCAACGATCAACAGGACCTTTCGGCCGGTGGGAATCCCCAGTGTTTCCCACCGCACCGGTTCCGCACGTTCGAAACGTTCGACGTCGATGCCGTTGGGGATAACGACGATTTTATCCGCCGGGATGTGCCACTGTTTCTGCGCCATGTCGGCGACGGCGTTGCTGACGGCCACGACGCGTTGGGCTCGCTGAGCCGCCAGACGCTCCCACCAGCCTCTCCAGAGGCTCGGTTCAGCCACGCGCAGGCCCAGGTTATGGACGGGGAGGTGGAGTCGCCGGCAGACGTGGGCGGCGATGACATCGGCGTGAAAGAGGAACGACTGGACAATGTCGGGTTGCCACTGCTGCCAATGTTGGACCAGTTGTGAGACGACCGAGGGGAGTTGCCAGCCGCTTTGCAGTCCCAGCGCGTGCACGGGAACCCCCGCTTCTTGCAGTTCGAGCCAGAGTCGGTCACGGGGGGGAGGCGGGGAGGGAGCCAGCGAAAAGACGCGGACGTCGAAGCACTCTGGATCGAGTCCCAGGGCCAGCTGCGTGACGCACTTTTCAGCGCCTCCTTCGCGCAGTTCGGTCGTGACCAGTGCGACGCGGCACTGGGGAGTTTCGGCCGGATAACGGGGCGCAGGTTCCATGAAACATTGACGCGAAGGCAGGATGCGAAGAGAAGACAACGGCTGCTGCGGGTCGAAACAGAGGATAGCCGAAGTTGTCAGGTCTCGCCGTATTATAGAGGGTATCGTCGACCGCGCCGCCACCTATTCTCGATTGGCCGGGTCAACCTTTACAGTTGCCAGAGCGACACGGCCTGAGAAACATTGGTACGAACGCAGTCCCCGCGTACGCCTTCGGTGCAATGACTTCGATCCACGACTACGACTACGATCTGCCTCGAGACCTGATCGCGCAGCACCCGCTGCCGAATCGGGCCGATGCACGTCTCTTGGTCGTCGACCGGCGGTCCGGCACTTGGGAGGTCGCTCACGTACGGGACTTGCCTGCCTTGCTCCAGCCGGGCGACCGACTGGTGCTCAATGACACCCGCGTCGTTCCGGCTCGCCTGCTGGGGTACCGCAAGCAGACGCGTGGCCGCTGGGAGGGGCTCTTTCTCGATTCGCCCGAGGAGGGCATCTGGCGGGTGCTGTCCAAGACTCGCGGCAAGTTGCGTCCTGGCGAGTCGGTGGTGTTGCAAGACCGATTGGCTCGCGAGGGGATCGAGCTCGCGATGCTCGCGCCGCTGGGAGAGGGAATCTGGGCCGCCCGACCGCTCGCGTCGGGTTCCTTTCTTGAGTTGCTTCAGCGATATGGACGGGTTCCCCTTCCGCCGTACATCCGCGACGGCAAGATGCTCGAGGAGGACGTCGAGCGTTATCAAACGGTCTATGCACGTCATCCCGGATCGGTGGCGGCACCAACGGCGGGACTCCATTTCACACCGGCAGTCTTGGAGGAGGTGCGCCGGCGGGGCATCGGGGTCGACTACGTCACGCTGCATGTGGGCATTGGCACGTTTCGTCCGGTCGCCACCGAGACGCTCGAGGAGCATAAGATGCACGCCGAGTGGGGAAGTGTAACCGCGGAGGTGGTCGAGCGGCTACGAGCGTGTCGGGAGTCGGGGAGGCGTGTGGTGGCGGTGGGAACGACGGTGGTGCGGCTTTTGGAGTCGGCGGCGAGCAGCGGGGGACTCCGTGCGTGGGAAGGGATGACCGACCTGTTTATCCGCCCACCGTATCGGTTTCGCGTGATCGACGCGTTGCTGACGAACTTCCACCTGCCTCGAAGTACGCTGCTCGTGCTGGTGCGGACCTTCGGGGGCGATGAGTTGATCCGGCGAGCCTACGAGTACGCGATCGAACAACGGTTCCGGTTCTACAGCTACGGGGATGCCATGCTGATTCTGTAGCGGACATGGTGGAAGGGGAACCTCCGGTGGGCCGTCCCCTAGTCGCCTTCAGGCGGCAGTGGCACAATGAGTGGCCTCCCAAGACGCCGTTGGTTGCTTCTTGCCCTGTCTGATGCGGAGAGAGTCATGTCGCTGGCCCCGCCCGAAGAACACGTGCTCGTCGTGCCTACGTCGCTGTTTCACGATTTGGGGGCCTTTCAAGGCTTTTGCGGGGAGGTCGAACGGTATGTCGGACCGCTCCTGGAGAGCGACTTGGCGTGCTACCGGCCTCGGTCGCAGATGGAGACCGACCCCACCTTCAAACAACTCATTCCGTATGTCCTGTTCGAATATCGCGGAGCCGATGGCCACCCACAGGTTTTTCAGTATCTCCGAGGCGGTGGTCAAGGCGAAGCTCGATTGCATGCCAAGCGGAGCGTGGGAGTGGGTGGACACATTTCGGCCGGCGATGGGGACGGTCACCGAGCCTACGCCGAGGGGATGCGGCGGGAGCTGGAAGAAGAGGTCGTCGTGGAAACCGACTACGACGAGCAATGTGTGGGGCTGATCAACGACGACGCCAATGACGTCGGCAAGGTGCACTTGGGAGTCGTGCATCTGTGTCGCGTTTGCGAGCCGGCGGTACGGCCTCGCGAATCGGAGTTGCTCGAAGCCGGCTTCCGACCGGTGCGGGAACTTCTGGCGAGATTGGACGAGTTCGAAACTTGGTCGCAGATCTGCCTGAAAGCCTTATACGGCCCGAGCGAGTAGGTCTTGCCATGCGCGACCGTCCTGTCTACTTGGACAACCACGCGACGACCCGCGTTGATCCTCGAGTCCTCGAGGCGATGTTACCGTACTTTACGGAACAGTACGGAAACGCCGGGAGCACGAGTCACGCGTACGGTTGGGAGGCCAAAGACGCGGTCGAACGGGCTCGCGGCGCCATCGCCGAGGCGCTCGGAGCGACGGCCAAGGAAATCGTCTTCACGAGCGGGGCGACCGAGAGCAACAACTTGGCGCTGCGGGGTGTGGCCGAACGTCACCGCGGGGGCGGTGGGCACATCGTCAGCGCCAAGACTGAGCACAAGGCGATTCTCGATCCGCTTAAGCGGCTCGGCCGTCGGGGCTTTGAGATCACTTGGGTCCCAGTGAAACAGCGGCCTGATGTTCGGGCGGGCTGGATTGATCCCGAGGACGTGCGGCGGGCGATTCGGGACGACACGGTCCTCGTCACGCTGATGTGGGCCAACAACGAAATCGGCGTGATTCACTCGATCGCCGAGATCGGTGCGATTTGCCGCGAGCGGGGCGTGTTGTTCCATACCGATGCGACGCAAGCGGTGGGTAAGATTCCAGTGGACGTGGAAGCGAGTTCAGTCGACTTGCTTAGCTTTTCCGCTCACAAGATGTATGGCCCCAAGGGCGTGGGTGGGCTGTATGTCCGACGGCGCGTGCGCTTGGCGCCTCAGATCGAGGGAGGGGGCCAGGAGCGAGGCTTGCGAAGTGGCACACTCAATGTGCCGGGAATCGTCGGGATGGCGCGTGCTTTGGAATTGTGTGTCGCGGAGATGCCTTCCGAAGCGGCTCGACTTCAGGACTTGCGGGATCGGCTCTTCTCGGGGCTGGCCGAGGCCATGACCGGAGTCGAACTCAACGGACCGGCACTCGATCCGGCCATCCGCCTGCCGCACAACCTCAACTGCAGCTTCGAATTCGTCGATGGGGAGGCATTGATGATGAGCATGCGGGAGTTGGCGGTGTCGGCGGGGAGTGCGTGTACGTCGGCCAATCCCGAACCGAGCCACGTATTGCGGGAGATCGGGGTTCCTCCAGACTTGACGCGAGCCAGTTTGCGGTTCGGTCTGGGGCGGTTCACTACGGAGGACGAGATTGCGTTCGCTGTGGAACGGACAGCCGAGGCGGTGACGCG
>WFWZ01000137.1 GCA_015490875.1 Planctomycetaceae bacterium | reverse complement strand
TGAACTCGATCGCCGGGAGCGTCAAGAGCTTGTACCCGGGCCGGTTCCTCCCGTTGGCATGGTTGTCGCGATAGGAGAACGTCACCGTTTCGCGGTCCAAGTCGATCGACTCGATCCGGCTGTTGCCGATCGCCGTCTTCTGCATGTAGCGGGACATGTACCCCACCGCCACATCGCCCGAATCGATGATCGGCGGCATGCGAATGACCCACACCAGACGGCCAAGGTCAGCGAGCCACTCGCGGCGGCGGTTGGGATCCTCGAGCCCCACGCGGCGGCACGACCGACCGTCGAGCGCCAACTCCTCCCGCCGAAAGGCTCGAGCGCCTTGACGGGCAACCAGCTCGCTGGTCGTCATTTCACCGGAAACTTGGCCAACTCGTTCGCCGGAATTGACACTCCTCTTGAGAGAGCACTTTCCGTGGCATGGGGGGGCACCTCCTGATGTCTCCCAAGGCGATTTCCTTCAACCTGCCCCTCGGATACTCATGAGGCCCTCATGCCACTTCCTCAACAAGCACCCCACCCTAGCGAAGGACCGCAAAAGTTCGTGTCACTTAAGACCAAACTACACGCGGCTCCTACAAGAACTGAGTGTTGCAAAATTGAACATGTGTTCGATTTTGCAACAGCCAAAAAAGAACAGGTGAGCCAGCAGGGGCCAGAGGCGCCTGCTGATTCACCTGTTAGCGGGGGCACGCACTTGGGCTAATGGCGTTGCCTGATTACCTCAACTCTGTTCCGAGTTCGCCTCGTCGGGGGTGCCTCTTCTCCCGTCTTGCCTCTTCTCGGATTGCCCAGCAGGTGCTCCTTGCATTGACTTATCGATGCAAGTCGCAACCCGCCAAGACGTTGCCTCTTCCGTTTCTTGGTAACCGGCATAGCCGGCGATGCCCGCTTCTCCGTTCCGGCCCCGATTATGACTCCCGGGCCTGTTCCTACCTCCCGAACGGTTCCACGCTCAGTAGCGCAAAGACCAACTCGAGCGGCAAGCCAGCTACTTTGCAATCGCTGTGCCAAAATATGGCTTACGCCGATTTTTTGTCGGGACGTGTTGGGTCGAGTCCCAACCGGGGGAAGAGGCGTTGGAAGAGGGGGCACTGGGCGTAGACGGCTGCCGGGGGGCCCTGAGCCACGATGCGACCCTCGTCGAGGACGACCACGCGGTCGGCCAGCTCCAAACTGGCCGCTCGGTGAGTCACCATCAAGGTCATGCGGTCCCGCGTGAATTGAGCCAGCGCCTCGTGAATCGCCCTTTCGCTCTCCGGATCAATCTGGCTCGTCGCCTCGTCCAAGATCAGAATATCCGGGTTCCGGAGGATCGCACGAGCCAGGGCGATGCGCTGCCGCTGCCCGCCGGAGAAGCGGCTGCCCGCTTCCCCGACCCGCGTCTGGTAGCCCTTGGGAAGCCGTTCGATGAAATCATGAATGTGGGCTTGCCTGGCCGCCGCTATCACCTCCTCGAGGGAGGCTCGCGGAGCACCATAACGTACGTTCTCCAGTACGGTATCGTCGAATAGCACGGTCCGCTGCGTGACCAAAGCGATCCGACGGCGGAGGTCACGGAGCGAGACGTGCCGCAGATCAACATTCCCCACGCGGACCGTTCCTTCATCGGGGTCCATAAACCGGGGAACGAGTTTCACCAGCGTGCTCTTGCCGCAGCCGTTGGGACCGACGAGTGCCACCGTTTCGCCAGGCGCGATCACCAGCTCGACATCTTGCAGGACAGGCCGCCCGGGCGTATACGCGAATGAGACCCGATCGAAACGGATCGCCGGGATTGGACGAGGCACGCTTTGCGCCGAAGGAAGCTCCGAAATTCTCGACTTTCGGTTCATCCGATCGAAGACGCGTTCACAGGCGGCGACTCCCCGCTGAACGACGCCGTAGACATCGGCAAGCTTGCGGGCCGGATCGCTGGCTCCTACCAGCAGCGCGAAGAACGTCATCAAGGCTCCTCGATCAAGCGGACGCGGCGCGATCATCAGCCCGAACACACGAGTCTGTTCGTTGAGGATCAAATAGCCCCCCACGAGGATCCCGGCGCTGACAATGGCCATTCCCATCAATTCCGTGGAGGGTCTCAAGAGGGCGTTGTAAAGGGCGATCCTCATCATTCGTTGCATCAGCCGCCGATTCGTTTGCTCAAACCGACGCACCTCGTAGCGCTCCATCGTGTACGCCTTCACGACATCGATGCCGCCCAGCACTTCACTGAGCAGCCGGTACATGCCGTTCATCTCCTCCATGGCTCGCCGGCTGGCTCGCTTGATCGATCGAGACAGCGTTCCGATCAAAAGCGCTGCCAGTGGAGCGGCGACGAGGGAGACGAGAAGCAGTCGCCACGAGATCCAGGCGGCGGCGGCAAGGCAAACGATCATCTTCAAAGGCTCACGCACCAGCCGGCCGAACAGGCTGTTGAGAGCTCCACTGATATAGCCCATATCGTGAGTTAGGCGGGCCATTAGATCTGAGGAAGCATCTTGGCCCAACGTCCCCAAATCCAGCAGGAGCGTCTTTTGGAAAAACTGTTTCCGCAGGTCCAGTGTCACTCGCTGACTGAGACGTTCGACGAGTAACATGTTGAGGCCGAGAAACAAGTTTTTCAGAAGTGTGCCCGCGAGCACGCATCCCACGACCAGTGCTAGCGAGCCGAACGGAGTCGCCGGACCGTAACGCTCGGCGAGCGGCGCCAAGCGATCGAGCCAATCCTTCGCCTTTTGCTCGGCCGCCAAACGTTGCCGCAGCGTCGAGGTATCCCCTTTGCGACTCGCCACGTCCCGTTGCAATTCGGCAATCTGTCGGTCCGCTTCTTCTCGTTTCTGCGCCACCCAGGCCGGGAGCGACTGACCGTTGAAGGCGATCTCGATGAGCGGATAGACAGCGCTGATGTTGCCTCCCCAGAGGACGGCGACTCCCAGGGAACTGAGAATCACGGCGATCAACGTAACCGGGTACCCGAGGGCCTGGCGAACGACTTTCCCGAACTGTCCCATCCTTGGTGCTCTTATGCGGGGGGCTTTTCAGAAGTACCAACCGAGATCGGCCGCCAGCCGAAACGCCGACACCTGTTCGCTCATTCTGGGAGAGGCGGCTCGACGGTCAAGGTCAATCCGCCTCAAGGTCGTTCGATCTTCTTCATGAACTGCGACGCGGTGACTCCCATCGACACATAGATGCTCATCAGCCCATCGACCGACATCTCGGCCGGCCGGATCGATTCCTTCGGGACGAAGAGCAACCCGCCTCCAAACGGGACGGGAGCGGTCGGGATGAGCACGATCTGGAATTCCTGACCCCCGATCTGGTAGACATCCGGAGAGACGAGCAGCGCCAGAAATCCGGCGCCTCCCTGCTCTCCAAACACGCAGTAGACGACGCTCATCCCTTGGAACTCGTTCTTCTCTCCCTTGTCGAGCATGCCGATGAGCTGGCGAGCCGTCTTGTAGATGGAGCCGATCAGCGGCACGCGGTGAAGGATGCCATCGAGCGTGCGCTGCCACAAGTTGCGAGCTCCCGTTTCCACCACGACCCCCAATAGAAAGACGATCCCCAGGACGGTGATCCAGCCGAGCACGTAAGCCAGGAGGCCACCTTCGTTCGTGTAACCGAGTTGCCCGATCACCTTCCCCACCGCCGTCTCCGGCCCCAGGGCTGTCTTGAGGAAATTGGCGACCCAGGCCACGATGGCGACGGTGATCACGAGCGGCAAAATGGCAAACAGACCGGCCAGGAAGTACCGCAGTAGCCTTCCGCCGACGGCTCGAATGGTGGACATCGCAGGTTCTCCTTGCTAAGCTCCCAGGTAGGTGGTTTTTTGAACAGCGGTTCGCCCCGCCCTCGCCAGGGAATAAACTTCAGCACCTAGAGGCTCTGAGTATGTGAAGAGCCGTGGGAAGCTGGGCAGCCTCCGTGGCGGCGTTCCCTGTTCCCGCAGGCGGTTATTGTATTTGGGTTGTTTGATTTCTAGGAGCCAAACGATGAAGAAGTTGCTTGGAAGTTTGCTGTTGGGGATGGCCGCGCTGGCGATGCCGCTGGCGACGGTTTCGTTGACCGGCTGCGGTACCGATGTGGGCGAGTCCGAGCAGATCGAAAACACCGACGAGAAGCACGGCGAAGGCCACGGCGAAGAATTCAAGGACGTGATGGAGAAAGAAAAGCCGCAGGATGACATGTAATCCATGACGGCTGGCAGACGCCAATCAAGGCCGCTTGCTGAACGTGTGAGCGGCCTTTTTTTGCGCCTTGCCCGCCAGGAGACGATGCCCAAAGCAACCAAGCCACGCCAATCGCCGGGCTCTTCCTCTACTCTCCGTCCGACGCTTCCCGGGGCAACTCGTACCAGCCATCCCCCTGAATGATCCGGATCTGCCGATCGGCGGGGAGATTCTCCAGCACCATCGTTTCACCTCCCGGCCACTGCACCTCGACTTTCTCCACGCTGTCGGACTCGCCGAGGCCAAAAATGAGTTGGTGCTCGTTGGAAGCGTGATAGCCGCTGCCGGCCGTCAACTGCCGGACGCGTCGTCCGTTGGCACTTTGCACAATGACTTTCGAACCGATGGCATCTCGCGCCGCCTTCCGGCCCACGAGTTGGATGGCCAGGTAGTGTCCGACGTTTTCCGAACGATTGGCCACGAGAGCCACTGGCACATCGAGGTGGGAGACGGCAAAGTCCTCGCGGCCGTCCCGGTCGTAGTCGATCAGTGCCAGGCCACGTCCCAGCATGGTGCGACGGAAGAACGGCCCCAAATCGTCGGCCGGCCACTCGGCGAACCGCCCCCCCATGTTTCGGTAGTACTGAGGCGGCATCTGGAAAGGCTCACCCGTATAACGAAAATCGTCGACGTGCCCGTTGGTGATGATGAGGTCCGGGAGGCCGTCGAGTTCTGCGTCGAGGAACTGAGTGCCGAAGCCAAGCAGTTTCAAACTGCCGGCGTACAGCCCCCAACCCGTGCTTTCATCGAGAAAGCTGCCCCCTTCCTGCTGGCGATAAAAGACGTTCGACTCGTTGTAGAAATTGGTGATGAACAGATCGAGTCGGCCGTCGCCGTCGCTATCGTCCACAGCGATTCCCATACAGGCTTGCGCCTTCCCTTCGCGGTCGAAAGCAGTCCCCAACAAACCGGCTCGTTCGACGTACTTCCAGCCGCCACGTTCGTCGGGTTCGGGAACGAACATGAAATTCGCCGTCGTGTCGTTGGCGACGAAGATCTCCAGTCGACCGCTACCGTGAAAGTCGGCGACGACGCATCCAAGTCCCTTACCCTGCGGCGCGACGATACCGGCCGACTGCGTAACGTCACGAAAGCGGCCAGTCCCGTCTCCGAAAAAGAGTTGATCCTGTTCGGCATCGAATTCAGTGGGCGAACACGAGCGAGCCTTACCTTCCCGAGCGCAAATCAACTCGAACGCCCGCCCTCCCTTCAAGTAGTTGACTTGATAGATGTCCGGTATCGAATCGAGGTTCAAATCGGCGATGGCGGCACTGGTCGACCAAACGTCGTTGTGGAAACCAGCCGCACCAGCGACCTCGGTAAAGGTGCCATCCGCATTGTTGTGGTAGAGCCGGTTGCGACCGACGTTGGCCACGAGGAGGTCGGGCCAACCATCGTTGTCGAAATCGCCCACGGCGGCCCCCTGGCTGAATCCTCGGTCCCCCAAGCCGCTCGCTTCGGTCACGTCGAGGAACCGGCCGTTCCCGAGATTCCGGTAGAGTCGATCTCGGTAGCGCGTCTGCTTAGGATCGGGCGGCCAATCACATCCTTGAGTGAAGTAGAGATCGGGCCAGCCATCTTGATCGTAGTCGATGACAGCGACGCCCCCACCGGTGAACTCGAACATCCGCCGGCCTTCCGTCGTCGGGTCGTCTCCGTTGAAGTATTGAAAGTCGATGCCGGCTTCCTTGGTAACTTCTTCGAAACGCGGCAGGCGGCGCAGATCGGCCACGGCCAGGTCGCGCGCCGCAGCCAACCCTTCTTCGGAAAAGTCGGGCAAAGGAAATTCGGACAGATCGACCTTCTCCGCCAGAAGATGGTCCTTGGCCACTTGAGGCAGATCGGGTGTGATCCGGCCGGCCACACGTTTGCGGACCGATTCCGCCAGCGCATGAGCTCGTTGATCTTCTTCCAACTGAGCGGCTCGGTCCTCGGGAGATCGCTCCGAATCAGGCTCGACCGGGTAACTGAGCACGAGTCGGGTCCAGGCCTCGGCCTCCCAATACCGTCCCAGTTCTTCGCACAGTTGGGCGTTGCGAGCCCGGCTCATCAGCGTACCACCGGTTTCGTGGAGTTGATCGCACAGCAATGCCAGTTCCTGCAGCCGTCCGGCTCGAGCCTGAAACGGCGGGGCATTCGACGGATCGCCGGCTGCCGAGAGGCTGACGGCCAGTTGATAACAGGCGAGTTGGTGGTTGGGATCGCGCCGAACGGCCTCCCAAAAACAGCGAGCCGCCGCATCCCACTCCCCGACCTGCTGAGCCCACAGACCGAGGACGACCCAGACTTCGGCATGCTTGTAGACCGACTCGGGAAGGTTCTTCTTCCACTTCAATAGTGCCTCCTGGCGCTGGGACTGCGGAAGAGCCAGATAGGCGTGTCCGAGACGGGCTTGGGCTTCCGCCTGATCGGGGATTTTTTCGAGGACGGCGAGGAAGTGCCTTCGAGCTTCCTCGATGCGACTTTGCTTCAAGGCCAGACGGCCCAGTCCCAAGTGCGGGAGGACGTTTTCGGGTTCGGCGACGAGTGCCGCTTCGAGGATCTCTTGAGCGGCCACGATGGCTTGAGGATTGCCCAGGAGGATGAGCGTTTCTCTGAGTTCGGGGTCGTCGAGCGAGTTCTGGTAATCGCGTAGCAACCGGAACCGCAACGGGAGCGATTCGGCGCGGCGCCCTTGCAACAGGAGCATGAGACAGTATTGAGAGAGGGCGAAGACATTCTTGGGGTTTTCTCGCGCGGCGGCGGCGAAGGAGTCCTCGGCCGCCTTGAGCTTTCGCTGCTCGAACAAGATGGTGCCTCGAAACGCCAGCGCCTCGTCGCGGCCCGTGGTGGCATGCTCGAGGTACCGGTCAATGAACCGGATGGCGTCGTCGAGCTTGCGGAGCTGCACGCTGGCCTGAGCTCCCAACATGCAGGCTTCGGACATCTCAGGTCGTCGTTGGAGGACTTCCTGAGCGAGATCGTAAGCGCCTTGGGCATCGCCAACAGTTAGGAGTGTACGCGCGTAATGGACCGAGTTGCGGGCCCACTGGTTGGTCGACCAAATCTTGAAGTAGAAAGCCCCGCCGGCCGCGATGGCGATACCCACGGCGGCAATTACCCACTGTTTCGTTTGTCGCCTCATCCGCTTCGCCACCGTATCCCTGAGAAGCTGGAACAGACCTTCCCGCCGCTTCGCTACTCGCCCAAAGCTGGAAACCATGTCGGCGGGTTGTGTGGCACGCTCGACAAATCCGCCGCCTGAATGTCTGCCTCTAGTATTTCCACTCGGCCGCCGTCTGACCAGTCAAGCCGGCGGCAAAAAGAGCAGGCTCGAGCCGTTTCGCGCGAGGCGCACGTGGGGGAAGCGGGACGAAGATGCTAGCCCCCGATCCGCTTGGGGAGGGTGATCGAGTAGAGGATCACGACGGCTCCGGCCGCCATGAGACTCCAGGGAGCCCATTCAGGCGGCACGATTTCTCGGCGCTGCGGGGACGGGGCCGGCGCACCAAGCAGCGCCGGCGGGGCCGTCGACTGGGCATTCGTTTGGCCTTTGGGCTTGAGGTAGCATCGCTCGATGACCAGGCATTCAGCGCCCAGCACCGAGAGGCAGATCCCGGTGGCGAGAAACAGGGCTTTCCACATCACGAGACTCCTTCCCAGTCGTGGCAGCACCGCCCGTGCGCGGCAAACGAACGGCCCGCTGTCGCCTTTTATCGGTCTGCGAGGGAGGTGTTAGTGAACTCACTCCGCCAGGCGCCGAATCTGCCGGTGATGCGGCGTGTAACTGTTCAAGTCGGCGCCCTACCAGACGGTTTTTCCGAAAGACCCAACCCGATCGATCAAGTTGAACTCGCCCGCGCCGGCCGGCCGATAGAACGAAGGAAAAGGTGCGGCAACACTTCGTTGCTTGTTCAGAAGGGGCAGCCTTTCTATAATTGGCGCAGAACCTTCCGAAACAGAGAAGTCTATAGGGAGCCCAGGGGTGGCGACCAAACCTCGAGTCATCTGCTTTGTCGATCCGGCCCAAGATGTCCCGCCTTGTGAAACCTTGAGCGAGCTCCCAAGGGAGGCGTGGATCGCTGTCTCCGGACCACAAGAAGCGCTTCGCCACATCAGCGAGGGAGGCGTACGCGGCGTTTGGGTCGACGCCGCAGCCGTGGACGACTTCGAGCGGATTTTGCAGAAGGAGCGGGTGCTCGACGAAATGCCCCAGGGCGTCGCCCTCCTCGACACGCACAACCGTATCCTATGGGCCAACGAGCAGCTTCGGCGATGGGCTCATCAGCAGGTCCCCGGCGGGCAACTGACGGGGACCGGTTTTTATCAGGCCCTCGACGATCCCACGATCCTCGGCCCCGACTATTGCCCGTTCGCGACAGCCTTGGCCACCGAACAACCGGCCAACTCGCTGATCAAGACCGGGGACAACCGCTACTACAGTATCCACGCTGTTCCGGTGATCGAGCACCGCGAGCTTCCCGAATCGCTATTGGTGACACTCGTCGACGTCACTCAAGAGAAGCTGCAGCAGGAACGACTGGAAGCGATCCATCAGGCGGGAGCTCAACTGGCCGACATGAAGCCGGAAGAGATCTTCGACATGTCGGTCGAAGAACGCGTCGAGTTACTCAAGGATACGATCCAGCAGCAGACACAGGATCTGCTTGACTTCGATGTCATCGAAATCCGACTCTTGGACCAGAAGACGGGCGAGTTGACACCGCTGTTGTCGGTGGGAATCAAACCTGACGCCTGCGGCCGCCCTCTCTATGCCAAGGCGTCGGACAACGGCGTCACCGGATTTGTCGCGGCCACGAAGAAGAGCTATTTGTGCGAGGACACGGCGAGCGATCCTCTTTACATCGAAGGCTGCGAAGGGGCCAAGAGCTCGATGACCGTGCCGCTCATTTGGCACGAAGAAGTGATCGGGACGTTCAATGTGGAAAGCCCCGAACCGCGAGCATTCACCGACAGTGACCTCAAGTTCCTCGAGTTGTACGCTCGCGAAGTCGCCGTCGCCCTCAATACGCTCGAACTCCTCGTCGCGCAACAAGCCAATGCGGCTCAGCAAAGCGTCGAGGCGATCCATAGCGAGGTTGCCCTCCCGGTCGACGCGATTCTCAACGACGCGGTCAACGTCATGGAACAGTACATCGGCCATGACAGCGACGTGCGCCGCCGACTCGAACGCATCCTCAGGAACGCTCGCGACATCAAACGCGTCATTCAAAAAGTGGGGCAGCGGATGGCACCGGCTGAGGCGGTTCCTGCTGGAATGCAACTCGCCAAACACCCGCGCCTTCGCGATGCCCGACTCTTGGTCGTCGACGCCGACGAGAACGTGCGCAATGATGCCCATTCGCTGCTCGAGCGGTACGACTGCATCGTCGAGACGGCACACACGGGCCGTGAAGCCGTCTTGATGGTGCGCAACGCCGACCCGGCCTACCATGCCATCATCAGCGACATCCGGCTCCCCGACATGAACGGTTATGACCTCCAGTGCCGCCTCGGAGAACTCATGGATCCCGTTCCGTTGATCCTCATGACCGGCTACGGCTACGATCCCGCTCATACCATCGTGAAGGCTCGCCAGGCGGGCCTGCATCCGAAAGCCATCCTCTACAAGCCGTTCCGGCTGGACCAGTTGATTGGAACGGTGGAGACCATCTTGGAGGCGTATTCCGGCGTCGGTTCTTCCTGAGTCTCTCTACCGCACGATGCGAGTCTCCCATGTCCAGCCTCCCCCCCTGGCTGCTCCGCTCGCTCCTTCCTCTCGGGCTGGCGGGCCATCTGGCGATTTGGGTCGGTCTCTTCAATCGACTGCACGCCCTGAACATCCCGGACGAGACCGTGCGGCGGCTTGAGCGGTTCTTCGTCTTTCCGGCAGCCATCGGCTTGCTTCCGGTATTGATCGTGGCGACATGGCAAGGGCCTGAACTTTCGCGCACCTCGCAAGCGCTCTTTACTGCTTACGGAGCCCTCTCCATGGCAGCTCTGGCTACCGCCGCCGCTGTCTGGTGTTGGCGAGCCTGGCAACGTCCCTCCGATGAACAACCACTCGCCAGCAATCACACGCTCGTGCGAGATTGGCGGGCCGAGCAGGAGACTCTCGTGGCACCCGGCCGAATGCAATATGTGGCACGCATTCCCGGCAACCAGATTCTGACGCCACACGTGTGTCACAAACGACTCATCCTCCCCACCTTGCCTCGGGAGCTCGAGGGGCTGACGATCGCTCAGCTCTCGGACTGGCACTGGACCGGGAAGTTCACCGCAGACTTCTATGGCCGGCTGGTCGAGGAGTCGAATCAGTGGCATCCGGACGTCGTCGTCGTGACCGGGGATGTCGTGGACAAACGCGAATACATGTTGGAAGCATGTGAAGTTCTGAGCCGCCTCGAGACGCGGCTCGGATCCTACTTCATCTTGGGCAACCATGACCTGCGAGTCAGAGATGAGCAGGGACTGCGACAGTCCCTCGAGGCGGCCGGACTGGTCGATCTCGGGTCCCGCTGCCTTTCACTCCAGTGGAACCAAACGCCCGTCTTTCTGGCCGGCGACGAACGACCCTGGTTCGGTCCGGGACCACCAGTGGAGGACTGGCCGGCCGGCGCCTTCCGGATCCTCCTGGCTCATTCTCCGGATCGTTTCCCCTGGGCACACAACCAAGCTTTCGACCTGGTGCTGGCCGGCCACACGCACGGCGGGCAGATTCGGCTTCCTGGCATCGGGCCGATCGTGTGTCCCAGCGCCTACGGTGTGCGCTATGCCAGCGGTGTCTTCCGACGAGGGACCACGGTGATGCATGTGACTCGCGGGCTCTGCGGCGTTCACCCCTTGCGATTCGGGTGTCCTCCGGAGTTGAGCGTGTTGACGCTTGAGCGAGGCTAAAGAAGGGAACGGTCGTGATGCGTCAGTTACGCCATCAACCGCCTCGAGCCGGCGGTGCCAGCGATCTGGTGCTCGCCTGCCCGCCTCTTCGAAGTCAAGTCAACCTGGCGAGGATCGTGCGAGCGGCCGGTTGCTGCGGGGTGCGCGAGATGATCGTGGCTGGAAGCGGCAAGATCGACCCAAAAATCGCCCGAGATGCACTCGAGCAGATTCGCATCCATCGCCACCGCTCGCTGCGTCCGGTCCTGCAAAAGTGGCGAGCTCGAGGCTATCCCCTGATCGGTCTGGAGCAGACGACCGAGTCGGTTCTTTTGACCGACTTTCGTTTTCCGCGTCCGTGTCTGTTGGTGGTCGGCCACGAGCGGCTTGGCATCGAACCGGAGACCCTGGCGATGCTCGACGCGGCGGTCGAGATCCCCGTCTTTGGACACCCCGCGAGTTACAATGTGGCGACGGCGACCGCCATCGCCCTCTTCGAGTATTGCCGGCAAGGGAGGAGGGGCCTAGACTGAGCGGAAGCGGAGGAGGCCGGAGGAGGAGCACACCTGGGTCGCGGTGAAGCGGAACCGTCCGCAGCCTGCCGGCCTCGGATTCGAGCCTCTCTGCCGAGGTTCGGCCGATCGCGATCCCCTATGTTTTCTCAGGTGCAGCGTGGCGTTTTCCAGCGAAGAAGAAATCTACCAGGAACATATCCTCGACCACTACGAGTCGCCGTACCACCGCGGGCACTGTCCCCATCCCACGCACGTCGACGAAGGGGATAATCCCCTTTGCGGAGACGTAGTCAGGATCGAGTTGCGAGTGGACGACAAGGGGATCGTGCGGGAAGCCTGGTTCGACGGCGATGGCTGCTGTATCAGCCAATCGGCGGCATCGATGCTGGTCGAGTCGATCGAGGGGAAACCGGTCGACCAGGTGCGGAAGTTCAGTGCCGAAGACATGCTTAAGCTCTTCGGTGTCCGACTGACGCCCAACCGACAGAAGTGCTGCCTTCTCTCGTGGCGCGTCTTGCAGACGGCTTTGGCAGCTCCAGCCACATCCAGCGGTTCCGGGGCCGCACGCCCTTCGGAGTCGACCTCCCCCTCCGGCGACAACGACCCGGCTCCCGGCGGATCACCCCCCACCGATTGAAGGAACCTCGAGGATGAACCGAACCGTCGATACGCCGTCGCAGTTGGACGAACTGCGAGCGGACTTTCCCATTCTGGCGCAGCGTGTGCACGGCGACTGGCCGCTCGTCTATCTCGACAACGCCGCGACGACGCAGCGGCCGCGCCAAGTGATCCAGACGCTTGTGGAGGCCTATGAGAAACACTACGCCAACGTCCACCGCGGCATCCACTGGCTCAGTGAGCAGAGCACCGACTTGTATGAGGAAGCGCGCGAGTCGGTACGGCAGTTGATTGGTGCCGAGCACCGTGAGGAGGTGATCTTTACGACCGGGGCCACGGCAGCGATCAACCTGGTCGCGCGAAGTTGGGGCGATTGCTGTGTCGGTTCCAAAGATGAGATTCTCCTCACCGAGATGGAACACCATTCGAATATCGTCCCGTGGTTTCAGTTGGCTGAGCGAACCGGATGCCGCGTTCGGTTTCTCCCGATTACCGACGACGGGCGCCTCGATCTCGAACAGCTCGAAGACTACCTCACGCCCAAAACCCGGCTTTTCGCCTTCACCGCTGTGTCGAACGTCTTGGGAACGATCAACCCGGTGCGAAAGCTGGTCCAGGCCGCCCACGACGTGGGCGCTTTGGCACTCGTCGATGGAGCGCAAGGCGTGCCCCACATGGCAACCGACGTCCAGGATTGGGGAGCCGACTTCGTCGCCTTTTCCGGTCACAAGATGATGGGGCCTTCGGGGGTAGGGATCTGTTACGGAAAGC
>WFWZ01000136.1 GCA_015490875.1 Planctomycetaceae bacterium | reverse complement strand
CAGGACGACACCCCGGTCACCCCCTTTCCGCCGATCGGATGCAGCGGCAATCCCGGCACCTGCCCTTCGGCGGCCACCGGCGGCTGCGCCACGTGCGGGGGAGGCGCCGGCGTCTCCACTCCCGGCACGCGTTTCGGGCTGACCGCCGGCTTCAGCATCAAGACGATCGCTCAATACTCCACCTTCCCCAGCAACCTCTCTCCCGGCTTTTTCACTCCCTACGACAGTTCCGCCTACGTCTTCACCGACACGAGCAACAACCAGACGGTTCTCCGCATCGTCGATGTCTGTCCGGTCGACATCCTGACGTTCGAACAAGACGCCAGCGCCGGCACGGGGAACTTCAAGGAAAGCTCCGGCATGGCCCGCAAGGCCCAGCTCTTCGACGCCAACAACAACCTCACCTATTCCATCCAAAACGCCGTCAAAGCCGTCCTGACTCGACATGACGGCAGCACGATGGAGTTCGAACTGTACGAAGTCGACGACGGCGACAGCACCCTCGACAAGGACGGCCGCGTCACGAAGATGACCGACGCCCGAGGCCGCTCGGTCACCATCACCTACCAAAACCCCTCCGGCGGCACGAAAATCAATCAAGTGACCGGCCCGGACGGCAAGTCGATCACGTTCACCTACAGCGCGACTCAGCAATCCGGCCGCGACGTCCTCGACTCGGTCACCCTCCCCAACGGCCAGACCCTCGCCTTCGCCTACTCCGGAGGCTTCCTCTCCCAGGCCACGATCAGTGAAAACGGTACGCTTCGATGGAAATGGACCTGCTCGATCACCACCAATTCCACCTCCCAGACCACCGACTTTCTCATCACCAGCCCCGCGCAAGGCGTCCGGACCATCAAGTACACGCAGGACTACATCGAACTCTCCGGCCAACTCCTCGATCAGCCCGAGTCGATCGTGCGAGGCATCTACAACGGGCTGGGCGAAAACGTCAAGGCGATCTACATCGATCCCAACGACCCGAACGCTTTTCTGTTGTGGGAAGGAGACGATTTTCTTTCCCGCGTCGAGTTGGGCAAGAGCCACGCGTTCATGACGAGTTGGACCGCCAACGATCCGTCCCAGGGCTACAACGGCTTCACCTTCACCCAGGAAAACTCCTACCCCCGCAACGATTTCGATTCCGGCTCTCCGCAGAAGCGCATCATCCTCGGCGCTCCCCAACGCACCTACGACGCGGCCGGATATCTGATCACCTGGGACTACGATGCCGACTACTTCCCGATCAAGGCCACCTATGGGGACAATACGTACGAATCTTGGCAGTATAACGCCAATCACCAGGTGACCCGCCACCGCGATCGGCTCGGGCGAGTCACCAAGTTCGTCTATGACTCGGCCGGGCGACTCATCGAAAAACACGTGGGCATTCTCGAAGTCTCCGGCTCGGACGTCAACCAACCCGAATACGGAGTCTACCGCTACGAATACAACTCGTTCGGTCAAGTGACCAAGGTGATGGATCCGCTCTACAACGCGACCAACCCCGATCTCCACGTGACCGACTACACCTACGACTCAGCCGGAAGACTGACGCAAGTCCAAGGGTCCGCCGACGTGGCCAGCGGGTCGCGTCCCACGACCACGTATGGCTACGATGCCTCCGGCCGACTCTCCACCGTCACCGACCCCGACGGCCACGCCACGACGTACACCTACGACTATCTGGATCGAGTGGTGACCGTCACATATGCCGACGGCTCGACCACCCAGACCCTGTACGGCAGTCCCGGCACGGGGCTGGAAAACAAGCCGGTCAAAACCAAAGACCGCAACGACGTCACCACCACCTACACCTACGACAACGCCCAGCGCCTGGTGCAAAAAATCGTCGGCTACTCCTACGATTCGGATATCCTCGACGGCCAGGCGGACGACCAGCTCATCACCGACCCCGCGCAGCAGCGCACCGTCACCTATCAATATCTGCCGGGAAGCACCACGGTCCGAACGCAGGTGGTTGACGGCGATCAGACCGATTACGTCTTCGACTACCGAGCCCGCATCTCGCAGACCAAGCGCTACCCCCGCTCGGGCGTCACGCTCACCTCCAAGAACGTCTACGTCGATAACGAACTGTTCTATACCGAAGACCCCTACGGCCGCCGGGAATACATGGGGTACCGCACCAGCGACGGACAACTCATCCGCCGGATCCAGGCTGCCGAACCCAATTTCACGCTGGCCGATAACACGGCCGTGCTGAACCAGGTGCGCAGCAGCAGCCCCAATGCCTCGTTCATCGTGGCCGACGCCATCAAGGACGCGGCGGGCCAACTCACCCAAGTGATCGACGGCCGCAATGTGATGACCACGTACGAATACGACTCGCGAGGTCGCAAGATCCGGCAGAAACAGGCCCAAGGCACCTCGGACGAAGCAATCACCGAGTGGGATTACGACCTGGCCGGCAATAACACGGAAATCCGACACCCCCGCTACTTCGACAGCAACGACTCGGCCTACCAGAAAGCCAAAACGACCACCACCTACAACGGCCGCAACCTGCCGATCAGCACGACCGAGTCTCCGGGGACGTCCGAAGCCGCGACGACCTCCACGACTTACGATTTGAAAGGGCGTGCGGTCAGCCGGACCGACGCTCGAGGCAACCTGTGGCAGACGATCTTCTCGGGATGCTGCTCCCAAACAGTAGGCCAGAAGGATCCGGCCGGACACGGCAGCATCTCCAACTCCAATCCCGGCGGACAGGTCGTCCATACCGCCACGGTCGAGGACTTCGACTCCCATACCTCCAACTACCAGAACCCGATCGACGCCAAGACGCTGGCGGAAACGACGATCCAGCGCGATGCGCTCGGTCGGGCCCAAGCCACCACCCGGTGGCTCGTCCCCCGCGGGGCGGTCGACCCCGAAAACGTTCCCATCGCCGGACTGGGCGGGGTCTCCAAAAGCGACGGGCTCACCTCGCAGACGTTCTACGACGACGACCTGACCGACAACGTGGGACTCGATAGCACGACCGGATTGTCTGTTTCCAAGCTGGGCGGGGGGACGTATAATATCACCATCGCTGCGGTGATCTCCAAAGTAGCCGATACCCCGGCCAACGGCGGAGCGGGCGTGGTCTTCGCCAACGGCAGCGACGGAGCGGTCTCTGACTGCATGTCGTGAGGTGACGCGTGGTGCGACGGTTCAGCGAGCGACCAACGGGAGCGGGCCATCTCGGTCGAGCGGTAGCTCGGCACCGTCACCGGCGACTCGCCGGCCGAACCGTGTGCAGCGCGCAAATCGAATCGTACAAGGGGTCCAACCCCAACGCGCTTATTTCCTGGTCGTGCACGCAGTATGACCAGACGGCGACCGTTTCCGGCTTCGGCACGGTGGTGCAGACCGTCCGCGTCTCGCCCGACGGCGATCAGACCAAGACGCTGACCGACGGCGCGGGCCGGACGCTGCAGCAGATCGACGCGCTGGGCAAGGTCACGAGCATGGAATACGATGCGGCCGGGAACGTGACCAAACTCCGCGATCCCAACAATGTGGGCTACGACGCGGTGTACGACAACCTGGGCCGCCAAACCAGCCGCACCGACACGCAAGGGGACACGGTCACGACAAGCTACGACCGGGCCGGCAACGTCAAGACGGTCACCGACGCGAAGAACAAGTCGACCGCCAGCGTCTACGATTCTCGCAATCGTCTGACGGCGCGGACCAACCGCAT
Source organism: Planctomycetaceae bacterium (assembly GCA_015490875.1). Classification (GTDB taxonomy): domain Bacteria; phylum Planctomycetota; class Planctomycetia; order Pirellulales; family Pirellulaceae; genus S141-3. The sequence goes on along the minus strand of WFWZ01000136.1, from coordinate 3,330 downwards.
CGCATCGGTGACGAGTTGGACGTACGACGCGGCGGGCAACTTGCTGAGTCTGACCGACGGGGAGGGTCAGACGACGAGCTACGAATACGACAACCGGAATCTGAAGATCAAGGAAACCTACCCCGATCACACCGGCGGCAACCCCGGAGACAGCAGCTACGGCATCGTGCAGTTCACCTATGATGCGGCGCGCAGATTACTGCGCAAGACCGATCAGAACGGGGACACGGTGACCTTCAACTACGACCTGGCCGGGCGGATGACGCAGCGGGACTACCGCACGAAGGCCAATTCTCCCTCCGGCACCATCAGCGACAGCGATACGTTCACCTATGACGCGGCGTCGCGCATGCTGACCGCGGTCAGCGGCCGTTACTCGAACACGGTGACCTTCACCTATGACATCGCCGGCAGACTCGCCAGCGAGGCACTGACGTACGGCGGTCAGACGTACACGGTGAGCCGCGAATACGACACCGAAGGTCGAGTGAAGAAGCTGACGTACCCCGACGGGAGCACGGTGGAGCGGACCTACACGGCTCGCGGCCAGCTCGATCAGCTCAAGTATAACGGCAACGTGATCGACACGCGCGTCTACGACGACGGGGGTCGGATGACGAGCAGCACGTACGGCAACGGGGTCGTGAACACCTACACGTACCGGTCGGACAATCTCGTGTCCACGATCGAAGTCAAGGACAGTTCGAATACGGTCCTGGACAAGTTTACATATGCCTATGACGCCAACAAGAGCAAGACGGCCGAGACGCGAACGGGCGCCATGGCGAACTGGGGTTGGTCGACCGGCGCGAGCGGTTATGATGATGAAGACAGACTTGTGTCATGGACAAGAGATGACACCAACCTGTCACAGAGTTGGACGCTGACGGCCGAAGGCGACTGGTCGCAGTTCGTCGAGAACACGACGACCGAGAACCGGACGCACGGCCCGGCGCATGAACTGACGGCGATCGGTTCGACGGCGCTGAGTTACGATCCCAAGGGGAATCTCACGGTCGACAACACGAAGAACCACAAGTACACGTGGGACTTCGATAATCGGATGAGTGCCGCCGATACGGACGGGGATAATGTCGATGACGTGACGCTGAAGTATGACGCCTTGGGTCGTCGAGTGGCCAAGACGAGTGGCAGTGCGACGGTCGTCTATGTGTCGATGACGCAGCCGATCCAGTACAGCCCGTTTGCGGGACAGGTAGTGGCCGAGTACGCCAGCGGCGCGGCTCCCACTTCACCGACCGAGAAATACGTCTACGCGTCGTACATCGACGAGCCGGTTTTGAAGGACGGGACCGGCGGGACGGTCTATTATCACCGCAACAGTCAGTATTCAGTGGCCGCTTTGACGAGCACCACGGGCGCCGTCGTCGAGCGTTACGGCTACGAGCCGTACGGCGAGCTCACGATTCTGGCGGCAGACGGATCGACGGTGCGAGCCTCCTCGAGCTACGCTAACACGTACACCTACACCGGCCGCCGCTGGGACGCCGATCTGTCACTCTACTACTTCCGCGCTCGGTACTACGATCCGAAACTGGGGAGGTTCGTGGGGAGGAGTGCCAAGTCCGATTCGATGCTCTACAGTTATCCATTCAACGCAAGCTCGACTAGTGCGACGGTAGATGGTGAAGGCTCACCGCTAGATGAGACGCTTGGGAGTGTGATTTCTGATCTGCAAAGTACACTTCTCAAACTGCTAGAATTCCCGTGCGTAAGGTTCTATCTTGGGGATCGCCGACGCCATCTGGTAACGATCGTGAAGAAAACGGGGAAGTGTCCGTTTGACAACCGAATAAAGGACGGCATTCGCGACACAATCCACGGTTTCCTCAAGAGACTTCCGCTTTTCAAAGGAATTCCATCTGGTTGTCCTCTGCCGTGCCAAGAGTGCAAGTACACCGGCGTCCGTCGTTGGAATCCACGAATACCGATCCCATTTCCACTAAGTCGAGAGTTTTGGTGGAAGATCACCGGAAAGGTTGCTTATGGTCACGAGAGACCCGAAGGCGCTGGCTGGATAGGCTCTTGTAAGATCGTGTTCAAAGTAGAGTTGCGATTGGTTATCGTCATCCGATATGGCAGATGCGTAAGAAAGCGGGCGTAGAATCAAAATACCCGTTTCGTGAGGGCGAATTCAGAGTCGTCCCGACGTCTTGTGTGAGGAGATTGTGTGATGGTGCGACATGCGGTAGTGACATTTCTTGCATTCAACACGCTTTCTTTTCTCAATACAGTTCTTACGCCTGCTGATGTGAATGCTCAGCAGATTCCAGGGGAAAAGGTCGTCATACTTCGGGGACAAAGGATTACAGACGAATCTCTAACGCGTCTGGACCTCAAGGACGTCACGCTCCTGGTGCTCGATAACACAGCTATTGGATCCGAGGGGCTAACGACGATCTCGCGTCTCCCACGACTTAAGTGTCTATGTTTTGACGAACGCGCCGCCTTCGATGCAAAAGCGATTGCATGCCTCAAGGAGTCGAAAGTTGTTGATTTGAGGCTCGATGGGAAGTGGGTCACAGATGAAGTGCTTTGTTCGTTCTCTGTGATGCCAAGACTACAACGATTGTCTTTGTCAAATACATCCGTTAGTGCGGATGGTCTGAGCCGCGCACTCGAAAAACTCGATCTCCGCCTACTTACCTTGGCTGCTCAGAACGACTGGAGAGGAGATGTGCTTATCGCACTCCGGGAAGCCCCACGCCTCACGGATCTCATTATTCTCGACATAGATTTGAGCAACTCCGATTTGTCGCCCCTATTGAGCTTGAAGCACTTGCATCAACTATTCTTGAGCGAGACGCGTATGAGCGACGAACAGTTGGTACAGCTGAGCGCAGTGTCGTCGTTGCGTCAGTTAGTACTTGATCCCGGCCCGTCTGACAATGTGTTAGACGCGTTGAAGGCTTGCCTTCCTAGTTGCAAGGTAAAGAGACTGGGGGAACTCAAAATCGAGTTCGCGTGGGGGCCTCTGCGATTCGGCGGTCCCAGAGAAGAAAAAGAAACCGATGAGTGAAGCGGAGCGGGGCGCGGCGACAGAGCAGACTTCCAAAGACTGACCACTTCGCCCCGGGTCGCCTCGCCGCGGGGCACCCCTATCGCGAAGCAATGCGTTTTCGCCCGGCTTGGCGTGAGGACCAACGCCTAGAGAGCCGCGGCAAAGACCCGAAAGCGGCGGCTTCCGATGCCCAAACGGCCTCCCGAGCCCCGCGATTCGGGCCGAACGACGTCCAGTGACGCAAAAGTGGCACAAGCGGCGCGTACACCGAGCGGCACGCTCGGTGTACGCGCCGCTTGTGCCACTTT
>WFWZ01000135.1 GCA_015490875.1 Planctomycetaceae bacterium | reverse complement strand
GGGGTGGGAGGGGCAGAGCAAGTCGCTTCAGTTGGCTTCCATAGATATGCACAACTGTAAACCCTCGCCCCACGCATGCTTTCTGAGCTTTCGACGCAGGACTGTTGCTGGAATAGCCTAGGAATTCAGGAACTACCTCTACAGTCGGCCTCAGCACCAGTATGTCTCCGCCGCAGCATGCCACCTCTCTCAAGAGGTTGACGGCTGACTTGCCAATGTCATCGATCGTTTCGCCACTTGCAGCAAAGAGCACGTCGCCGTACCGAATTGGGGTGTAATCGTCAGCACGTTTCGGAGAAATGCACCCCTTCGTACACCGAATGAAATGCTCGTGCTGCGTGTAGAGATCACCATAGCGGACGCAGGGGATGCCATCAGCAACTTCGTCATCCTTGCTTCCGCCGTTCCCCTTGAAGAGCCAGCCGATCCGACTGAGCGGCTTGATCTCCCAATGCTTCGGCACCTGGCCCAGCCATTCGACGCCGGAATCCTTCATCTTCGGGTAGGGTTTCAGTCCGGCGATCATGACGGCACCTCGAAGCAATTCATGATGCGCAGTGCCATCAGGCGGCGGCGTTCGACGATGAAGTCGTCGTAAGCAGGGACCTCCCCGTACGACAGCCAAGCGGGCCGAGTCTCGATGGGATGCCGGGTGACGCAGTAGGGTTGAATGGCCATCAGTCTTCGCCTCCGATGATCTCGTCCAAAAGCCCCTCGGTTTCCCTCTGCACCGCCAGGATGTCGGCCCGGATTTCCTTGAGGCTGCGCAGAGGCTTGGGCTTGTAGAAGTAGCGTGTGAAGCTGATCTCGTAGCCGATCTTGACTTTGTCCGGATCGTACCAGGCGTCGGGGGCGTAAGGGAGCACCTCGCGCTTCAGGAAGGCGTCGATCCCGCCTTCTTCGAGCAGCGGTATCTGCTCGCTGTCCCGCAGCTCGCTGTCGGGCTCGTACTCGACGACCGCCGGCTTGCCCTTGATCGTTGTTTCGAACAGGCCGTGCAGAGGGTCGGGCTGGGCGCCCTTTTTGTGGATCTTCTTGATGACCGCGGGGGCGTCCTCGGCACGCTCGTGAGCCTCCTTCAGCTTCTTGATCTCGGCGGCCTTGTAGGCGCGCTCGGGGTCGATCCCCATGAGGCGCAAGGGGCGCTCAACCGTGACCTTCCAGTAGCCGAAGGTCTCGTTGGAGAAAATCTTGCTCTGCTCGGTCTCCTCGAAGGCGAGGAACGTGTCGCAAATCCGCTGGATGTCTTCGGGGCCGAGTTCACAGTTCTTCTTGCCCAGGTTCTTGCGAAGCGGGCGGTACCACTGAGTCGCATCGATGAGCTGTACCTTGCCCTGGCGGTGCGCGGGCTTGCGGTTGGTCAGCACCCAGATGTAAGTAGCGATGCCCGTGTTGTAGAACATGTTGAGCGGCAAGGCGACGATCGCCTCGAGCCAGTCGTTTTCAATGATCCAACGGCGGATGTTGCTCTCGCCCTGGCCGGCGTCGCCGGTGAAGAGCGAGCTGCCGTTGTGCACTTCGGCGATGCGGCTTCCGAGCTTCGTGTCGTGCTTCATCTTGGAGAGCATGTTCGCGAGGAAGAGCATCTGGCCGTCGCTGGTGCGCGTGATGAGCGAGAGTTCCTCGCCCTGGTGCTGCAAGACGAAGCGAGGGTCTTTGAGGCCTTTCTTCCCGCCCATGCGCTCGAGGTCGCTCTTCCAGCTCTTGCCGTAGGGCGGATTGCTGAGCATGAAGTCGAACACGCGGGAGGGGAACGCGTCGTTCGAGAGCGTCGAGTATTCGGGGCCGCCGACGATGTTGTCCGCCTCGTCGCCTTCGCCCTTGAGCAACAGGTCCGCTTTGCAGATGGCATAGGTCTCGGCGTTGATTTCCTGGCCGTAGAGGTGAGTCGAGACCTGCTTGCCGTGCTCTTTGGCGAGCTTCTGCAGCGTCTCCTCGGCCACGGTCAGCATGCCGCCGGTGCCGCAGGCGCCGTCGTAGAGGAGGTACGTGCCCGATTCGATCTCATCCGCGATCGGCAGGAAGAGCAGGTTCGCCATGAGCTTCACGGCATCGCGCGGCGTCCAGTGCTCCCCGGCCTCCTCGTTGTTCTCCTCATTGAACCGTCGAATGAGCTCCTCGAAAACGGTGCCCATGCCGTGGTTGTCGAGGCCGGGCTGGCGGACGGTGCCGTCGGGGTCGACCACGGGGTGCGGGCTCAAGTTGATGTCGGGGGAGAGAAACTTTTCGATGAGCGTCCCGAGGGCATCCGCCTTGCTGAGCCGGGGAATCTGGTTGCGGAACTCGAAGTTCTCCAGGATGTCCTGGACGTTGGGGGAAAAGCCGTCGAGGTAGGCCTCGAAATCCTGCCGGAGCTGCTGCTGGCTGGCGCGCGCCTTGAGGTCGCGGAGCGTGAATGGCGAGGTGTTGTAGAACGCCTGGCCTGCCGCCTGGCGCAGCGCGAGATCCTGGCTGGAGATCCCTGCTTCGTCGAGTTTGGCTTTCATTTCGAGCACGGCCTGCTTGGTCGGCTCGAGCACGGCGTCGAGTCGCCGGATCACGGTCATCGGGAGAATGACGTCGCGGTACTTGCCGCGCACGTAGAGGTCGCGCAGGACGTCGTCGGCGATGCCCCAAATGAAATTGGTGATCCAGGTCAGTTGCGATGCTTCCATGGTTGACCTTGTTCCTCTCCTTGGATTCGTGGAATCGGCTCAGACAACGCTTCAGTGACTTCAAACTTCTCTAGGCTTGCCATCGTTGCTTCCCAACCAGGAACTCTGAACCTTGAACCAGGAACCCGCTAGGTGGACCATGCGGCCTGGCAGGCGTCTCGTGCTCGAACAGCTCCTGCCGATTGCTCGTACCTGCCATGTAGCGCTCCCCTAATGCGTTCTGCGCATTAGACAACACCAGTCCGACAGTCAACTAGTTGCTTCTGCCAGGCAATTACCCTCTTTTCCGGGCTATCGGCCCAATAACGCAAGAATTGTGCAACGGCACTTCGCTATTCGTTTCACCAGTCCTCTGAGATATCCTTGTTTCTTTCTGAAATAAGGCGGAATAGGGCCGCCTAATTTCCGCCCTATTCATCGCCCTATTCATCGCTCCCTCTCACCAGCGACCATCTGGCACCTCGCCCGTGACCGGCAGTTGAAACCAAGCCGAGTTTTTTCAGATGCAACAGCTCCTCACGTAGCCGCCGATCGGACGGTGGGTTGTCCATCTGTGGACGTATCTCACGCAGGGGCATAGACGGTTTCCTAGACAGGATCTGCAGGATTTCCCGCTGCCGCTCGGTGAGGTCATGGGCCACGCGATGCGGGGCGATGTAGCCGCTGGGCACGAACCGCACCCAGACGCTGCCGGCCTGCTCGCCGAACTCGGGCTCCGGGTGCCCCGCTTTGACGCACAACTCGACGATCTTCTGCGTGCCACGCCCCCAACGTTCAATGACGCCGCGAAGGTAGAACGCCTTGGCGATTAGCGGATTGCGGGGCTTTGATGGATGCTCCCGCTTGAGATCATCGGGGCTAAGTCCGAGGGGCAATGCGCCATCACTCCAGATCTCCAAACGGTCGTCGTAGATTGCCAAGCTCACCGCCCCGCCTGCGATGGTGTAGTCCCGGTGGCAGAAGGCATTGACCAGCGCCTCCCGAAGGGCCTCCAGAGGGAACAGCGG
>WFWZ01000134.1 GCA_015490875.1 Planctomycetaceae bacterium | reverse complement strand
CTGCGGGCCTTGGGCGAACCGGCTTTGGCCGCCGAGCTGCTGCGTAAGGTGCCGGTGACCGACGAGCGCACGGATGAACTGATTCAAGTCGCCGTCTACGAGGGCGTCGATTTGGAATACGGTTTCGCATTGCTACTGAAGCAATACGGCATCTGCAACGCCATCACGACGTTCGATCAAGTGATGCACGACCGCCCGAGGTCCCAGCGGAAGGGAGCGGCTCGGTTGTTGCTGGATCATCTCTACCGTGAACTGGTCGAAAACGTGGCCTACGACCGAAGCCAGCGCGAGGGCACCGAGCCGGGAACGCAGAATCTGGCCGAACTGATCGCCGGGCACGACGAGTTGTTCGAGGAGAACGCGTACCACATCGACACGTCGCACTTGGCTGCCGTCGTCCGTTTCGCTCGAGACTTGGAAGACCAGGAAGGCTGGCGACTCGCGTGGGAATTGAGCATCTACGGTGAACATCTCGCCGACCTCTACCAGATGCCCGACCTTTCTCCTTTCGAGTCGTTTTACGAAGCGCACCGTCATTTCTTCGCTGTGTTGTTGGAACAGAATGCGGACGAGGTAACTGCCGGGTTGGAGTTCTTTCGAGCGGAGGCGGATCGAGTCCTTGCCGGCGGCGAGGACGCTCCCGACCCGTCGATGGCTCGCGAAGTCTACCTGGACCTGCTTCTGCGCACGGGTCGGCGGGCGGAGGCGGTGCGCGAGGCAGTGAGGCTCTACCCGAACGAATTGCCGCGTGAGCTTGCCGCGAGTCTCCTCGAGGCGGCTGCCACTAGCGGCACGATCGAGCCTCTGTTGGAACATGCTCGCCACCGCGGAGATCTTCTGACCTTCGGCACGCTGTTGGCTTTGCAACCGCAAGGGTGACTCTTGCAGAAACGCTCGGGGACTCTCGCAGAGAAGCAGAAACGCTTGGGGACTCTCGCAGAGGCGCAAAGAGCGCAGAGGGATTCTTTTTTTTGTAGAAGGAAAATGGAAAGCTGGCTAGCCGTCTTAGTCATCTCTCCCTGTCTTTCATCTCTTCCCTAATCTCTTCTTTGCGTCTTTGCGTCTTTGCGCGAGTCACCTTGTTTCGCGTAAAGACGTCTCAACGACTGCCGCGCGCGGACTCCCGTTGGATCTTGGCCAGATAGATGCTCGTCTTCCCTTCGTGACTGGAGTAATAGCTGATCCAGATCACCCCCGAGTCGTCGACGACGATGCCGGCGTAGCTACAGTCGCCGCCGGAGGGAAGGGGAAGAGCTTCGGTGAGTTTACCCGTTTCCGGGTCGATCCAGCAGACCGACGTCCGGACTTTCTTGTCGTAGAGACGCACCACGGCCAGGAGCCGTCCGTCGTCGAGTCGGACCATGTGGGGGCCGCCGATCTTGGCTCCCAGATCTTTCCACTGCCACTGGCGATACGGAGGTCGAGCCGTGCCGAGCAAACCGGTCGCTCCCGGCCCGTCCCGACGCAGGAGGCAATAGGCCGTATCGTCGGGCGCGAAGACGATTGAAGTTTCGTTGGGATAGCCGTCAGTCACCACGTTGTCGGCCAACAGGTCGAACTTTCGGCCGTTCTTGCTGGTGTAGAGGCGAATCGATCGATTATTCGCACGGGTGCCGTATCCGAAGCCGTAGGCTTTTCCCTTGTGCCACGTGATGCGCCAAAGCCAGTAATCGGGATCGGCAATCTTCACCGGTTCGCTCCACTCCTTGCCGTCGGAAGAGAACCACGCGACCGTCTGATGCCGAAACTGGATCGGCGGGTGCATGGCGGCTGCGCCATAAAGCATGAGCTGGCCGGCCGGTGTGACCGATAACTTGGCGTCCCGAAGGTCCGCGAAGACAGCACTCATCAGCGCAGCAGAACGCCACTGTTTGCCGTCATCGGAGACAATCACGCGGAGTTTTCCATGGTAGTTGACATGGCCGGTACCTTCCCGGAATGCGCACCACCAGCGGCCTCGGAATCGCACCAGATCCGTGAACGCATTGTGCGGCGCGGCGTCCCAAATCTTGCGGACTTCCAAAAGACGTAGCTTCGGCGGTTCGCCGGACTGCGCCGGTACAAAAGCGAAAATGGCGAGAGACGCTGCGAATGCGCATCGCGTTCGATCGAGTGTCGTGATCATAGCGCTGGGCTCGTTCGAAAGAAGGAGGCAGGAAACAAAGGGGATCTATCTGTCGGTGCTTTTCGAGTTCGGTGTTACGATCCCAATATGAGGATCAAGGCAAGGGTACTTACAAGGAGCACGGCGAGGAGGGCGAAGATACCGACCCACAAGAGAGAACGGCGTCGCGGACTCTTCCGGGCATAGGCCATCGCGGAGCCCACGTCCGCGGGCCGGTTCTCGGATAACGCGGCGACCGGCGCTGGAGTCACCGAAACATCCGGCGAGACGAGCGATTCCGGTGCATCCGCCGGAGGCATTTCGATGCGTTCTTCCAGTTGAAGCTGCACGAAGTGCCGGCCGGCCATTTGCCATTCTTCCCATCCCTCGCGCCATACGAGCGTCTCGGCTGTGACGCGCCCCTCGGCAATCCATTGCTCGACCGTCTGGCGGGAAGCCGGTCCAAACTGTCCGCCACCCGGCGGACTAACGTACCAGACCGCCTCATCCTCACTGACGGCACGTGCTGCGGCCCGTGTCTTGGCAGGTGGAGCCGAAGCCGCTTGTTGCACCATGTCGAAAGGATACCAGTCCGAATCCCGCTCAAGTCCCGTCCCGGCACCGCTTCCTCCGGTTGCAGGACCCTCCCTTTCCTCGCTGTTAGCAGCGGTTCCCCCCACTGCTGCGGCTTTCGGCTGCTGCGGGAGTTGACTTTCGGTCGGGATACGGATCTTCCCGCCACATTTCGGGCAGAGTCCCTTTTTTCCAGCCAGGAACGACTTGACGTTCAGTCGCCTTTCGCAGTGCGGGCAGATGAATCGAATTCCCATGGTGACAGCAGTCAATCGGGGAAGGTCTGTTGCGTCGCATCTTGGGCAAGGCTGGACGCAAGCAAACAAACGCGGAAGGGGTTGCATGCCGACTTCTCCAGTATAATCGGCCTTGCCACGGCGGAGGGATCCCCGGGGACCCGCCACGAGTCGCCGCAACGGGCCGGTCTGTTTGGCGTCGAGAACGGCGTTTGGCGACGCTCATTTACTTGCATCTTCGACTCGAGGCGGTTATACCAACGGAAGCGAGGGCCGCACTGAGGCCGTCGCGGCAGGCCGATGGACCGGCGCGTGGGCGCCGCGGCCTGCCAGACCGAGGAATCCCACGGGAAGGACCTGATCTCATGGCTGTCGTGGACGATGCAACCGATCGCGTGGTGGAAATCGCGGTCGTTGGAGACTTGACCGAACATGAAGCCGATTTGACGGAGCGACTGTTGTCAGTGCCTCACGGGGGATCGGCCACACTCTATATCAACTCGCCGGGTGGCAGCGCCTACAGCGCGATGGCGCTTATGTCGTTTATCTCGCTGCGCCGGTTGCAACTGACGGCGGTCGTGACCGGTGAGTGTTCATCGGCGGCGCTGTGGCTCTTTGCCGCATGCGGTCGGCGCTTGGTGACTCCAACGAGCGTCTTTCTTTTCCATCCGATGAAATGGCAGAGTGAGGAGCACGTGGATCTTGCGGAAGCAGCGGAATGGGCTCGCCATTTCGGCCGGCTCGAAACTTCGATGGACGCTCTCCTGGCGCAATACCTGCAAATCCCCGAAAAGAAGTTGCGCCGGTGGATGGAACCGGGAAGGTATCTATCCGGACCGGAACTCGTTGCAGCGGGGATCGCCGAACTGGTCGACCTATCCCCGCCGTGGCAATGGGAAACTGTTCCGTCCGGCGAGACGAAGCGCTCGACGCGCCAGGCGAAAGTCGCAACTCGGTAGTGTCATGGATGTGTCATGGATGGAATGAATCGGCTGGGATGTCTGTTATGCTTGGTAGTTGCCGCCGTCCTTATAAGCAGTTGCCAGGATCAACGGCACGAGGGCAAGCTTGACCGCGCGACGCTCGAGTCCTTCGCCGCGCTGCCGCAGCATGCGCAGTCGGGCAACCCCGAATTGCAAGCGGAGTTAAAACGAGTCCGGAAGGAACGAGCTACACCCGATCTCCTCATCGCTCCTGATGACGTCGCGTTGCTGGAAACGAGCCGCCGGCCGACGCGCGCTAGCCGAATCCGTTACACGCACGACTTAATCGAGCTTCTGCCTCCCATGCATCGAAAGCGCTTCATTGAGCAGATGGAGCGTGAGTTTCCTCAAGCCTGTTTGCCGCCGCGTCGCGCGGATCTTGCCGCCTTCCGGGAGCGAGCGAGGGAATGGCAAAAGGTGCGCAGCGAAGCCGAGGCCATTCTCGTCCAGCCCGATTTCGGACTGCATGTCCCCGTTGATCATGGACTGCTGGCCGACCTGTCCTATGTCGATCTCGTGCGTGCTTTGGCACGGCTGGAGTGTCTGCACGCGGCGATCGCCGT
>WFWZ01000133.1 GCA_015490875.1 Planctomycetaceae bacterium | reverse complement strand
GTCCACGTCGCGTGCCTGGTTCGGTAGGTCGCGAGCCACATTGAAGTGCTGGTCCCAGCCGCGATGGAAGATCTGAATGAAGCGGACGTTGCGCTCGGCCATGCGCCGAGCCAGCAGGCAGCTTCGAGCAAACGTGCCCGGCTTGTGCACATCGGGACCGTACATCTTGAGAACATGTTCAGGTTCATCGGAGATATCGACCAACTCCGGAACCGACGACTGCATGCGGAACGCCATTTCATACTGGGCGATTCGGGCTTCCGTCTCGGGGTCGGCGTAAGTGCGGGCGGTTTGCTCATTGAGTTGCACCAAGTGATCGAGCATCCGTTTTCGGGTGGCCGGATCAACACCGGGCGGGTTGGAAATGTACAGGACAGGGTCGCCCTTGCTGCGCAGCGCGACGCCAGCGTGCTTGGTGGGCAGAAAGCCGGAACCCCAAAGGCGGTTGAAGAGTGCCTGGGCGTCTTTGCGTCCTGTCCAAGTGGCGGTCATCACGACGAACGCCGGGAGGTTCTCGTTCATCGTCCCCAGACCGTAACTGAGCCACGCTCCCAAACTAGCTCGACCGGGAAGCTGGTGTCCGGTGCAGATGTAGGTGATCGCCGGATCGTGATTGATGGCTTCGGTGTGGAGCGTCTTGATGATGGCGATGTCATCGACCATCTTCGCCGTGTAGGGCAGAAGTTCGCTAACCCAGGCTCCGTGCTCACCGTACTGCTGGAACTTGAACTTCGATGGTGCGATGGGGAAACGCTTCTGCCCGCTGGTCATCGTCGTCAGACGTTGTCCCATGCGTACCGACTCGGGCAAGTCCTTGTCGAAAAAGTCGCCCATCTTCGGTTTGTAGTCGAACAAGTCCATCTGGCAGGGAGCTCCCGCCATGAAGAGATAGATGGCTCGTTTGGCCTTCGGCGCGAAATGCGGAAGTCCCGGCAGGCCTCCCTTCGCCTCGTTTACCCGTTCGCTGCCCGAAGAGGTTTCCTGTCCGAGCAACGACGCGAGTGCGGCGGTTCCCAGTCCGAGTCCCCCTTGCCGGAAAAAGTGCCGGCGGGTCATCGTCTGCCAGTAGCCTCGAATCGGATCCATGGTCGTGCTCCATTGTCCTAAAGGACATTGATGTGTCGCGTCCGCCGCTTCGTTGGACCCACTCGACGTGCGATCGCGGCAGCTTGCAGTATGGTCGGTTTACTCAGTTCTTGGTTACCACTTCATCGAGATTCAAAATCAGGTTGGCAACGATCGTCCAGGCCGCCAGCTCCGCCTGCGGCAGTTGCTTGTCGTTCGGAAATTCGCCCACGGCCAACAGTTCGTCCGCCGCCTTGGGATGTTCGGAGTAGTGTTTCCGTTGAGCTTCGAACAGTTGCAGCAAGTGGGTAGACTCATCGGGGCGAGGCGAACGGCAAGTCGCCAACTGGAACATCCGTGCGGCGATGGCTGCCGGTTCTTTGCCGGCTTCCCGCATGGCGCGTGTCGCCAGAGCTCGAGCCGCTTCGACGTACTGCGGATCGTTCATCAGCAGAAGTGCCTGCAGCGGCGTGTTCGTGCGCTCGCGCCGCATGCATGCCGATTCTCGAGACGGAGCGTCGAAGGTCGAAAGCTGCGGCGGGGGAGCCGTGCGCTTGATGAACGTATACAACGTCCGGCGATGGACTTTGTCCGGGCCATGGTCGGCTTTGAATCGAACCGTGTTGGATCCGCTGTAGCCGACGGCGAACCAGAGTCCGTCTGGCTGCGGTGGCTTGACACTCGGGCCACCTAGCTTCTCGACGAGCAGACCGCTCACGGCCAGAGCCTGATCGCGGAGCATCTCCGCATCGAGTCGGAAACGGGGGCCTCGAGCCAAGAGCCGGTTTTCCGGATCCCGCGCACGCAGATCCTCGCGTACGCGTGACGATTGCCGATAGGTGGCCGACATCACCATCATCTTGATCAGGCGTTTGACATCCCATCCGCTCTCGCGGAAGTCGACGGCGAGCCAATCGAGCAGTTCGGGGTGACTGGGACGTTCTCCTTGAACGCCGAAATCTTCGGCCGTCTTCACCAGTCCCGTTCCGAAGAGTTGTTGCCAGAAGAAGTTGACAGCCACTCGCGACGTGAGCGGGTGTTCGGGGGCGACCAACCACTGTGCCAGGCCCAGGCGGTTGTTCGGGGCGCCTTTGGGCATGGGAGGCAGCGCCAGGGGCGTCCGCCGAGTGACCGGTTCGCGAGGCTGATCGTATTCGCCTCGGTTGAGGACGAATGCGGGCTTGGGAGGCGACTTTTCGCGGAAGATCAGCGTCGTGGGAGCCGCCTTCTCGATTGCCTGCCGTCGCTCCTCCAGTTGCTTGCGACGCTGATGGAGCGGATCGAACAGCGGGCGACTGTCGACTAAGACGAATTCGATGAAGTGCTCGAGCAGTTTGCGTTCCTGTTCGGGTTTAAGTTCATCGGGCTTGGTCTGCACGAGCTTTTGCAATGGGGCGGGAAGCCCCTTGCCTTGTTGCTTGCGTTGTTGCTCGAGCCACGAAGCGAACGAACGATACCCCGATTTCCGCTCGACGCCCGCTCGGTCCCAATAGACGGTTCCGTCGAACTGCGTGAACGCCCATCCGTTCACTTTGCTTCCAGGCTTGAGTCCGACGACTTCGGCGGCCACTTCCAATCGCACCCACGTGCCCTTCTCCGGAAGATCGCCCATCCGGTAGCGCTCGGCCGAACCGTCCTTGCCCCACGCGATCAGGTTCTTCCCCCAATAGGCTCGGTGAGACCACGAACCGTCGTTCCACTGGAGCATGATTTCCTGCGGCGGGTTGTCCGGATCGAGAAAGACATGGGCGAACAAGATGTCGCCTTCTTGAATGACGATCGGATCTTTCGCATCCACGAAAAAGTGTTGGCTCAAGCCGGACGCCGTCCGCGTGCTCGCCTTCTCGCCGCTGAAAACGGGCTGAGGCGCACTGACGAATTGCCATCCGCCTTGCGGCTTAGCGCCAACGGGTAGAGTGTCCTCGATCC
>WFWZ01000132.1 GCA_015490875.1 Planctomycetaceae bacterium | reverse complement strand
GTCGCCCTCCGGTCGCTCGAACAGATCGCCTACGGCATGTTGACGACGCAGCGGGCCTACACGAGCGACAAGTTCTCGATCACCGTCATGGATGTCGACGGGAAGACCCTGATCGAACCAACGCTGACTTTTTTCGGGATGGGAGGAGGCGAAACGCTCGTGTTGAAGGCAGCCGAAGCTCGACTCCATTTCGACGCCAAGGACGGAGCTCTGGAAATCGAAATGCTCAACGGCCGAGTCATGGTCGGCGATAAACTCACGTACCGAGCCCCCGGCATCACACGGGAACGGATCCCACTCGGGCTCGACGGCGAGACCGGCCCGATCTCTCCTTCTCACTGCCCACTCCGTCTGATCCCCCGCGAGATCCGCGATCAGGAAAAAGTTCTGGCCAAACTCGAAGATGCCATGGCGGCCGAAGCCTCCTTCGCTCTAGCCCAGGCAGCGTTCGAACGGTTCGGCGATTCGGAGTGGCGCGACCGGTTCCGATCCCGCCGGGAAGCGCTGAGCCGCGTCTACCGTCTGCAAACCGAACCGTGGCGGCGCTGGGCCAACGGCTTTAGCTGCTTCTTCTTTGTGCTGGTCGGCGTTCCTCTGGCGATCCGTCTGCGCAACTCCGATTTCTGGACCACCTTCGGACTCTGCTTCCTCCCCATCCTCCTCGGCTATTATCCGCTTCTCGCTTTCGGAGCCGATCGGGCCAAGGCGGGAGATCTGCCGCCCTATGTCGTTTGGCTGGGAAATGCCGTATTGTGTCTGGTCGGATTGGGCATGCTCAAACGCGTCATCCGCTACTAGGCGCTAGCCGCCCTGGCCCATCGGCGCGAGGAACCCGCCTGGTTGTGCGCTGACCCAACATGGGACGTTTTTGCAAGGAGACGACATGGCGAACCGTTCGTCACTTCAGGCATTGTTGCAAGAACGAGCTCTAAAATTCGGCGAGTTCACGTTGGCTTCCGGCCAAAAGGCATCGTTCTACCTCGATTGCCGCCAAGTCACACTCGACAGCCAAGGTGCCTTGTGGATCGCCGAGTCGATGCTCGAGCGACTCGAAAAGGACTGGCCCGATGCCGTCGGAGGAATGGCGATTGGCGCCGACCCGATCACCGCGGCCGTCCTCACGGTAGCCGCACAACGCAATCGCCCCCTCAAGGGATTCATCGTGCGCAAAGAAGCCAAACAACATGGCATGGCTCGGCAAGTCGAAGGTCCGGTCACTGCGGGCGACCGCTGTGTCATCCTGGAGGACGTCGTGACGACAGGGGGGAGTTCACTTCGAGCCATCGAGCACGCGCGAGCATTCGGACTCGAGGTGCTGGGTGTTTTGGCAATTGTCGACCGGCAGGCTGGCGGGCGAGAGACGTTCGAGCGGGAGGGACTTGCATTCGAGGCGCTATTCACCATCGACGAGTTGCTGGGATCCCGATGAGGAGGGCTCCTTCGCCTGCCGCAACTTGGCGCGGATCGTCTCGAGCCGCCGGGCGAGTTCTCGCTCGAAGCCACGATCGACTGGCCGGTAATACTCGCGATCCACGCCAAGATAGTCCATCGCGGCGATCCCATCTTCTTCATCGTGAGCGTATTGGTAGCCCTCGCCATGCCCGAGTTGCTTGGCGCCGTGATAGTGGCGGTCCCGCAGGGCTCGCGGTACCGGGACGATCGCCTGATGGCGCACGTCGTCTCGAGCGGCCGCGATGGCGGTGGTCGAGGCGTTCGACTTGGGCGCGCACGCGAGATAGATCACGAGCTGCGCCAAGTTGAGTTGACACTCGGGAAGTCCTACCAGTTCGCAAGCCTGAGCGGTGGCCACGGCCAACATGAGCGCCTGCGGATCGGCGTTGCCGACGTCTTCGCTGGCGAGGATGACCAATCGGCGGCAGAGGAAGCGCACGTCTTCACCCCCCTCGAGCATCCGGGCGAGCCAGTACAGTGACGCATCCGGGTCACTTCCTCGAATCGACTTGATGAGCGCGCTGATGATATCGTAGTGCAGATCGCCGTCGGCGTCGTAATCGATCGTCCGTTGCTGGAGGCATTCCCGGATGAGGGGCAGGTCGATGCGGCGAGGAGCATTGGGGAGGGAACGAACGGCGATCTCGAGTGCCGTAAGAGCTCGCCGCGCATCCCCGTCACTCATCCGCACGAGGAACTCCATCGCCTCTTCGTCGATATCGACTTCGAGTTCTCCCAGCCCCCGTTCGCGGTCTTCGATGGCTCGCTGCACGACTTGTCGCAATTCGTCGCCCGAGAGAGGCTCGAAGGCGAACACCTGACTGCGACTGAGAAGTGCTCGGTTGACCGTGAAGAATGGGTTTTCCGTGGTGGCTCCAACGAGGACGACGACGCCTTCTTCGACGTCGGGCAGGAGGGCATCCTGTTGAGCCTTATTGAAGCGGTGGATTTCATCGAGAAAGAGGAGCGTGCGTTGCCCGGTCGTTTCGAGCCGTTCGCGGGCTCGTTCGAGGACCGTTCGGAGTTCCCGGACGCCGCTGCTGACGGCGCTGAGCTGTTCGAAAGCGGCTTGCGATTCGGTGGCCAAGAGCCGGGCGAGTGTCGTCTTGCCGCTGCCGGGAGGCCCATAGAAGAGGACCGACCCGAGCCGGTCAGCTTTGAGGAGCCGCCACAGGAGTTTGCCTTCGGCGAGAAAATGCCGCTGGCCGACGAATTCGGCGAGCGTCCGAGGGCGCATGCGAGCGGCCAGGGGCTGAGCCTGCTTGCGGTTCCGAGCTTCGGCGTCATCGAAAAGCGATCGCATACCCTGATGATATCAACTCCCGTGAAGGCCAACACCTGCCGCCATCGGCGGCCGGTCAGCGCAGTCCGACCTCTGTCGCGGTAGGCGGCGGCACAGCTTGCCGATTTTCGCGCTACGACGAAAACCCGCAAAGGCCTTCCTCCCCTCCTCCAAGGGGGAGCAAGATTCGCCTTGGAGTTCCAGCGCGGGGGTGGTAAACTCATGCGGCAAATCTCCAGATTAGAGAAGTGCAGGGATGCACGCGCGGATTGATTCCATCCTCGCTGGATGACAGGGAGGTCCCCTTGTTTGCTCAATGGCCCATACGCCGGAAACTCATCTTGAGTGGTGTCCTGCTGGTGGGCATCGTCTTGGCGCTTGCGATCAGCGGTTTTCAGGGCGTCTATGCGTACCGGGGTCTGGTTCGGGCCATCAGTCGGCGGGCCGCCGAGCTTCCGAAGGCGACGGCGCTCGTGCAGAGCACCGGCGAACTGCGCTACATTTGGAAGCAGGAGCGCACGTTGCAGCTTTTTTCGGCCGAACAGGCGTTTCAACGCCAGTTCCACGAAGAGCGGTTCCGCATGGCTCTCCTCAAGGTGCAAACGCAGTTGGCCAGCTACAAAGAGCAACTCGAGGGAGCGCCCAACGACCCGGAGAAGTGGATCGGCGACAACCGGCCAGAACGGAAGACGGTAACGGAGATGGAATCGACCCTTCTCCGGATCGACCACATGCTCAAGGCGAAACCCTGGACGTCTCGCCAATTTCCCGACGAGGCAATCGTCGCCGAATTGGACCGGCTGCACGAGTTGGCGACGGCCCTTCCCAGCTTCCTCCACACGCGCATGCAGGAATTGCGCGACCAGGTCCGACTCAAGTACCGAAGCCTCATCGCGCTGGTCTGGTCGATGTCGGTCATGGCAGTCGTCCTGTTGCTGATCCTGGCCGTGTCGCTTTACCGATGGGTCTTTCGCCCCTTGGGTGTGATCATGGAAGGTTCCCGGCGCGTGGCGGCTGGTGAATACAACCACCGCATCCGTGTCGATTCGCACGATGAGATGGGCGACCTGGCCGAAGCCATGAACAACATGACGTGCCGCTTTCAACACGTGCGCGATCAGCTCGACCGGCGGGTTCGCGTTCGGACCGAACAGGCACTCCGCAGTGCCAAGATGGCCAGTGTCGGCGTATTGGCCGCGGGTGTCGCTCACGAAATCAACAACCCCATGGCCTCGGTCGCCCTTTGTGCCGAGTCGATCGAATTGCGGCTGCAGGAGCTGCGCGAGCAGTCGCCCGAGTTCGACGCGTGGGAGGAAATCCAAACGATCGAGCGATATCTTCAGACGATCCAGCAGGAGGCCTTCCGCTGCAAGGGAATCACCGACCGGTTGCTCGATTATTCGCGCAAAGGAAGCACCGAATTCGCTCCTTCGGACCTGTGCGAGCTGGCTCGAGGAGTCGTCGAAATGGTTCAACACTTGGCTCGTTCGCAAAAGAAACATCTTCGCTTGGAATGCACCGAACCGGTGATCGCTCGCGTCAACGGCCAGGAGATCAAGCAGGTCATCTTGAACCTCGTCACGAATGCTCTCGAAGCGACCGACGAAGGAGGCAACGTGGAAGTCGTCGTGAGCCGGGACGGCGATGAAGCGAGAATCATCGTCTCGGATGACGGCTGCGGGATGACTCCCGAAGTCCGCGAAAAACTCTTCGACGCCTTCTTCACTCGACGCAAGACCGGCCAAGGAACCGGCCTCGGCCTGACGATCACGTCGAAGATCGTCGAGGACCATGGGGGCACGATCGAAGTGCTGAGCGATGGAGTCGGGAAGGGATCCCAATTCATCGTCAGTCTGGAACTGGAAAACTCGCCTTCTGCACGGAAGCCCAATGAACGCGAAAGCCACTCGAAAGCCGCCTAAATCGCTCCGCATCCTCTTTGCCGATGACGAAGTTCCGCTTCAGGAACTAATGCGCACCGAGCTGCCTCGGATGGGACATCAAGTCGTCGTTTGCGCCGACGGCGACCAGGCGGTCGCGGCACTCGGAGAACAGCGATTCGACTGTCTCATCGTCGACCTCGATATGCCCGGCAAGAACGGTATCGAGGTCATCGAAGCGGCCAAGCAACTCGACCCGGATGTGGAAGCCGTCGTACTCACCGGAAAATCCTCGCTCGAAACGGCTATTGCCGCCTTGAGGCAGGGAGCATGTGACTACCTGACGAAACCTTGTCGGCTCGTCGAACTGAAGGGCCTGCTTCAACGCGTCGTCGAAAAACGGGAACTCACGAATCAGGTGCGCGCCGCCCGCCGGCAACTCGAGCGAGCGGTCGGAAACTCGGAACTGGTCGGACAAAGCGAAGGGATCGAACGCGTCCGCCGGCTGATCCGTAAAGTCGCTCCGACACCCTCCACCGTGCTCGTGCTGGGTGAGACGGGAACGGGCAAGGAGCTGGTCGCTCGCGCCGTCCACGACCAGAGTCCCCGCGCGGATAAGCCGTTCGTGGCGGTCAACTGCGGAGCGTTGCCGGAGACACTCATTGAAAGCGAACTCTTCGGCCATCGCAAAGGTGCCTTCACCGGCGCCAATGAGAATCGCACGGGACTTTTTGAAGTCGCCGACGGCGGCACCATCTTCCTCGATGAAATCGGTGAGCTGCCCAAGGCGATGCAGGCGAAGCTGCTGCGCGTCCTCGAAAGTGGCGAGATCCGGCGAGTCGGCGACAACGAAGCCTTTCAGGTCGACGTACGCGTCGTCTGCGCCACCCACCGTGATCTGGACCAGATGGTACAGGACGGCGAGTTCCGCGAAGATCTCATGTTCCGTATCAACACGTTCGAAATCGAGCTGCCGCCGCTGCGCGTGCGCGTCTCGGACATCCCGCTCCTTGCCGAACACTTCTTCCGTCGCTACCGCCCGGGGACTCCCGATGGTGTCACGATCTTCGCCGACGACGCCCTCGAAGCTCTTCAGAAGTATGCGTGGCCGGGCAATGTGCGCGAGCTGGCCAATGTGGTCGAGCACGCTGCCATCTTGGCCGAGAACCTACCGATCACTCGCGAAGATCTGCCTCGGCATTTCGACAGTCGCCGCTCCCGCCCCAAGGGCCTTGGCCCGATGACGCTCCGCGAGCTGGAACAGATCGCCATCCAGGAGGCACTCGAGCGGCACGAAGGGAGCAAAGCGAAGGCGGCCGCCGAACTCGGTGTGAGCCTCAAGACGCTTTACAACAAGCTCAACCAGAACGCGGCACTCGGCAAATCGGCCTGACCGGCCCAAACGCCTACATGCGTTCAACCACGCCGATCCCCAGCAGTTCCAATCCGCGGGCAATCGTCCGGCCGACAAGCTGGCACAGCAAGAGGCGACTGGCGCGCAACTGGGACGACTCCGCCTGCAAGACGCGGCACTGCTGATAGAACTTGTGGAACCGGTTGGCCAGTTCGTAGAGATATCCCGTCAATTGATGAGGCGTATAATCGGCCACGACATCCTCGAGCGCCTCGGGGAAGCGCAGCAATTGCAGCGCCAGTTCGCGTTCGATGGGCGCTTCCCACTGCCACTGGTCCAAAGCCACGGGAGCATCCGGATCGAGTTCCCCCTTGGCGAAAATGCTTCGAATGCGAGCATAGGAATACTGAAGATATGTGGCCGTGTTTCCCTCAAGGGCCAACATCTGGTCATAGCTAAAGACGTAGTCGCTCGTGCGATGATGCGACAAGTCGGCATACTTGATCGCACCGATCCCGACGACCTCGGCGATGTGCCGCCGTTCCTCGTCGCTCAACTCGGCACCGCCCGGCTTGGCGTCATCATTGGTCGCCACCACGTTGTACGCGCGGCGGACGGCCTCATCGAGCAGCGATTCCAGGCCAACGGCGTCACCCGATCGCGTCTTAAAGGGCCGTCCGTCCTCACCCAACACGGTCCCGAACGCCACATGGACGAGTTCCACATCGGTGTAACCCATCTTGCGCGCGGCGGCGAACAATTTGGCAAAGTGCTCGCTCTGACGATGATCGACGACGTAGAGAATCACGTTCGGGCGCCATGTTTTCATCCGGAAATCGATCGTCGCCAAATCTGTCGTGGCGTACAGGAAGGCACCGTCCCGCTTGCGCACGATCATCGGTGTGTCGAACTCGTCGAAGAAGATGCAAATGGCTCCTTCGCTTTCGCGAGCGACTCCCAGGTCGATTAGTTTCTGGACGAGTTCGGGCAGCGCGTCGTGATAAAAGCTTTCTCCGTATTCGTAATCGAACGAGACTCCCAGACGCTCGTAGATCTTAGCGAGAGCCGCTTTGCAGTGAGGCATAAAGCTCTCCCACAGGCGCCGGTTTTCCGGATCACCATCGTGCAACAGTGCCGTCTCGCGCAAGACAGCGGCTTCCAGGTCGGGGAGGTTGTCGAGCAGCGACGCCACTTCGGGATCGGACTCGACGGCTTGCACCGACATCTCCGCCCGCTCGATCGTCGCTCGCAATTGATCCCGCTCCTGCTGCAAGCGCCGCCGGGCTTTTCGTTGTTTCTTGTCCGCCGCCGATTCATCGAACGGTTCGGCCCATCGAGCTTCCAGCTCTTCCAGGCGACGTTTCCACTCGGGCAATGATTTCTTCTGCTTTTGGTATTCGATCAAACGGTGGACCAGTTGGTACAACCTGGCCAGCTCGGTCACTGGATCGTCGGCAAAACTCGCTTCGTTACGAAAGTGCTTGTATCCATAAAGAATCATCCCGAACTGCGTTCCCCAGTCGCCAAGGTGGTTATCGCCGATCGTGCGGTGCCCGAGGTAACCGAGGATTCGGTAGAGGGCATCGCCGATGACGGTCGAACGAATATGGCCGACGTGCATCGGTTTGGCCACATTGGGAGAGGAATAGTCGATGACATAGGTGGCCGGATCGGCGACCGGGGCCACGCCCAGACGTGGGTCGTCGGCCAGTTCGACGAGGCGCCGGGCGATCCAGTCCGAGCGCAAACGCAGGTTAATAAAGCCGGGACCGGCGATTTCCGGAGGTTCACAGAGCTCACCCAACTCGAGCCGCTCGAGGAGCTTCGCAGCGACCTCGCGCGGCGGTTCCTTCCATCGCTTGGCCAGTCCCATGGCAGCGTTGATCTGATAGTCGCCGAACCGGGGATCTTGGGCAGGCTGGACGGTACCGGCCAAGGAGGATGAATCGACGTCGAGTCCTTCGAGCGACTGGAGGAATTGCCGGCGCAGGTGTTGGAGGATGTTCACGGGAAAACGATCTCACTGGAAAGGTCACATGAGGTCTCAAAGACGCAGGGGACATGAGCGGGGGGAGCTCGACGAGCAGACAGCTCGTTCGACTGTCGGAGCAACTTGAGCCTCACTACGAAGTCCGCTTCGACGACAGGGCCCTGACAGGAACTTGTCTCGCGTCTCCCCACAGTGTTTCCAGGCTATAGTAGCGCCGGGTTTCCTCGTCGAACAGATGGATGACGACGGTGCCATAGTCGAGCACGATCCAGCGGCTCTCGCGATAGCCTTCGATCCCCATCCGCTGGTCCCCCATTTCGTCCTCGAGTTTGTGGTCGATCTCCTCGGACATGGCGTGCAGTTGCCGGCGACTGGTCCCGGTCGCGAGGACGAAGTAGTCGAACCACGTCGTCTGATCGCGCATGTCGAGGATGACGACGTCTTCCCCTTGGAGCTCGACGGCGACTTGAGCGGCCGCCTGGGCCAGCTCGAGGCTGCGAGATGATGACGATGATGACTCGGGCACGTTCCTGCTGGGAGTCTGAGTTGGCAAAGGGCGGAGAGCCGGCACCTGTCCGGCACGGGCACCACGCGGCCCATTCTAGAGGCTGAGGCGACTTGCGGGAAAGGACCCTCGCCGCGGCTTGACAAGGGTCAGCCAACGCCCCTACGGTGCGTCCGAGTCGTGCCAGCATGGGCACGGGGCTGGTGAAATCATGATTCGTTACGGCGAGGAGGGATGTCAGCCATGGCCGATTGGTTGGAACCAGGGACGCGAGCTCCCGCATTTCAGCTCAAAGATGACCAGGGGCGCACCGTGAAACTGTCCGATTTCAAGGGCCGGCCGGTCGTCCTCTACTTCTATCCCAAGGACGATACCCCCGGCTGCACGAAGGAGGCCTGCGCGTTCCGAGACGCGTCGGATCGCCTTCAAGAGCTAGGTGCCGTTGTCCTAGGTGTCAGTCCGGACTCGGTGGAAAGCCATGCCAAGTTCCGCGACAAGTATCATCTCAACTTTCCGCTTCTGTCAGATCCTCAACACCGCGTCGCCGAAAAATACGGGGCGTGGCGGGAGAAGAACATGTACGGAAAGAAGTCGATGGGAATTCAGCGATCGACCTACCTGATCGGACCCGACGGCAAGATCGCCAAAGTCTGGAAGCGTGTGCGTGTCGACGGGCACGACCGTCAGGTCCTCGAGGCACTCGCGGAGCTGTAGCCCAAAAACTTTTTCATCCCTCTTGGCGCTCTTTGCGCCTCTGCGAGAAACACCTGCGTCTCCGCGAGAACGCCTGCATCTCTGCGAGAAATCCCCCGCCGTTTGGTTGGGGCGACTTAAAAGATGCCCATCGCATGGAGGCTGAACCGGACGACGAAGCCGGCCGCCACCACGCTGACCATCGACATCAGCTTGATCAAAATGTTCAAGCTCGGGCCACTCGTGTCCTTGAACGGGTCGCCCACCGTGTCGCCGACAACGCCCGCCTTATGCGCTTCGGAGCCCTTGCCTCCGAAGTTGCCGGCCTCGATGAACTTCTTCGCATTGTCCCAAGCACCACCCGAATTGGCCATGAAAATGGCAACACAGAAGCCGGCGGTCAGCGTTCCCACGAGTAGTCCCAGGACGCCGGAAACTCCGAAGAGGAACCCGGTGACCAGGGGAGTGATCAATCCCAGCAGCGACGGGGCGATCATCTCCCGCTGAGCCGCCTTCGTGCTGATGGCAACTGGTCGCTCGTAATCGGGCTTTTCCGTTCCCTCCATGATCCCTTTGCGCTCCTTGAACTGGCGGCGCACCTCCTCGACCATGCCCTTGGCTGCCCGTCCGACGGCTTTCATCGTCAGAGCGCAGAAGACGAACGTCGCCATCGCACCGAGGAAGACGCCGATGAGCACACGGGGATTCATGAGCTGCGCGTCATAATAGGTCGCGAAGTCCGGCAGTGTGGCTCGGTGGACGTTCACCACGTTAGCCCCCGTGGCTGCAAAGACGATCGTTCCGTCTCGCTCGACCAGCATGCCATCCGGAATACGAACCGGGCCGTTGGAGTAGTCAAGTTTCTCCCATGCGTCATGGATCTTGGGATCGCGCAGGTCCGCGGGCATCGCCAGAAACTCAGCATGACGCACCGAACCATCCTCAGCAGCCCCCGCTTCCTTGCGAACAATGAAACCATGCGAACACTTGTAGAAACCTTCCTCGGCTACCTCACTGGCGACGACGCGTCCCCACCGTTCAAAGCCGATGCGCACTTCTTCGATATACGCGGCCAAGAGTGCCAGGGCCGTCAAGGCGGCGGAACCGATGGCAAACCCCTTTCCGGTGGCTGCCGTCGTATTACCGAGGCTGTCAAGGGCATCGGTACGCTCGCGGACGACCGGTTCCAGACCCGCCATTTCCGCGTTACCACCCGCGTTGTCGGCAATGGGACCATACGCGTCGGTGGCCAGTGTGATGCCGAGCGTACTCAGCATGCCGACGGCGGCGATTCCCACGCCGTACAAGCCTAGAGCGAAGTAGGAAACGTCGGCGAACTGCCAGCCGGCGGCAAACCCGAACGAGAGCAACATTCCCGCACAAACAACAATGACCGGTACCCAGACGCTCATCATGCCATCGGCGATTCCCGCAATGATGATCGTCGCCGGCCCCGTCACCGCCTGTTCGGCCAACTTCTTGGTCGGAGGATACTCATCACTGGTGACATATTCGGTCCACTTCCCGATCAGCCATCCAGCGGCCAAACCGATAATGATACTGACGGCCACGCCGGGGATCGGACCGATCATCGTCTTGGGCACGCGAGGCATAAGCCAGTATGCAAGGATAATCGCAGCCACCGTAATCAACAGGCAGGACGTGTTGATACCCCGACCCAAGGCTGCCAACAGCGCCTTTTGCGTGGCCGTTTCTTCCGTGCGCACGAGATAGATACCGACGATCGAGAGAAAGATGCCCACACCGGCAATCGCCATGGGCAGGAAAAGGGATTGGAGCTGTGCTTGGACGGAGGAGATACCGAGATGGCCTGCCATTTCCGGTTGAGCAAAGGCTGCAACTCCCAAAGCGGCTGTGGCCAGAATGGACCCGCAATACGACTCGTAGAGGTCGGCCCCCATGCCCGCCACGTCGCCGACGTTGTCCCCAACGTTGTCGGCGATCGTCGCCGGGTTGCGCGGGTCGTCTTCGGGAATCCCCTGTTCCACCTTCCCGACCAGGTCGGCGCCGACATCCGCCGCCTTGGTGAAAATACCGCCGCCGACACGAGCAAACAGGGCCTGCGAGCTGGCTCCCATGCCGAAACAAAGCATCGTGACGGTAATGTCCGTCAGCGACAGCGGGTCTTGTCCCAGCTTGGGCCAGATCCAGTAGAGGAATCCGAACCAGAGCGTGATGTCAAGCAACCCCAGCCCGACAACCGTCAACCCCATGACGGCTCCCGAACGAAACGCCACCTGGAGTCCCTGGTTGAGCGAATTGCGAGCTCCTTGAGCGGTCCGGCTACTGGCCCATGTCGCCGTCTTCATCCCGAACCAGCCGGCCAGTCCCGAGAAAAAGCCACCAGTCAGAAAAGCGAACGGCACAAACTTGCTCTGCACGTTGAAGCCAAACGCAGCGACCGCCAAGATCACCACGATCACCACGAAGAATCCCGCAACCACCATGTATTGCTGACGCAGATAAGCGTTGGCCCCTGCCCGAACATATCCGGCGATCTCGACCATCCGCTCATTCCCAGGATCGGCCTCCATCATCTTCTTGAAAAAGAGCCACGCCTGAACCAGTGCCGCAACGGCGCCCGCGAAGGCCAGCAACCAGATCCCGAAGACCATCGCTTCGTTGACCTCGCCACCAGCCGCAGCCGCCCCGGCCCCCTCTTCCGAGGCCCAGGCCAGCGGTGCCGCCAACACCACCACCAGAAATGCCAGAACACCCGCCGCAAGTCGGCTTGGGCTCAATGCAAGGATTCGCTTGACCATGACAGCTCGCTTCCTCTTCGAGGGTACCGGAGAATCGGATCTGGCGGCACAAAACGGGGGCCGCAAGTTCTTCTGTGGAAAGGGTTTCGGAACCGTCCCCCAACGCGACCTCTGCCAGGGGGGACATCGATTACCCCTTACGAGGCGGTTGGCTCGAGTCGCCGCAGGGTCGCCGTGACGCAAACCTTTGGCTCGGCTCGCCTTTTGAGATCGGGAAGTGTAGCCAATGGGACGAAAAAGTGTCAACCGCCGTCCTCGCAGAACTGAGCGAGGATTCGCCCTAGGGGCGTCACGGCGTTTTTCGATAGAATCTTGGCGTCCCAAGCACCGGATGAGGAAAGGATTTCCGCATGGATGCCCAAGCTCGGACGCTCTGCGCCCAACGCCCTTTGGCCAGCTTCGTCGTCATCCCAGCTCGATCCGCCTCCACGCGCCTCCCCAACAAGCTTCTCCTCCGAGAAACCGGCCGTTCGGTGCTCGAGCACACCTATCTGGCCGCCTGTCAAGCCCGGAAACCGCGGGGCGTCTGTGTGGCGGCCGCCGACGCGGCGATCGCCGCCGATGTCACGCGATTCGGTGGCCGCTACGAAATGACCGATCCAGAGTTGCCCAGCGGTACCGACCGCGTCGCTGCCGTGGCCCGACGACTCCCGGCGATCGACATTTTCGTGAACGTCCAGGGGGATGAGCCCGAAATCGATCCGATGCAAATCGACCAGTTGATCGAACTCCTCGAGTCGGACCTCGAGGCCGACATGGCGACGCTTGCCGTTCCCATTCGGTGCCGCGAGCGGCTCGAGGACCCGGCGTGCGTCAAGGTGGTCGTCGATCAAGTCGGTCGCGCCCTCTATTTCAGCCGCAGTCCGATTCCTCATCCGCGATCGTGGTCGGACGATCTGCTGGCCGCAGATCCGCCTCTCTTTTGGCAGCACCTGGGGATCTACGCGTACCGTCGCGAGTTCCTGTTGCGTTTGAGCAGCCTTCCGCCAAGCCGATTGGAACGCACCGAATCGCTCGAGCAACTCCGGGTGCTCGAAGCCGGTTCCACGATCCGCGTCGGCTTCACCGAACACGCGTCACGCGGGATCGACACGTGGGACGACTATCGGGCCTTTGTCAGGCGCGCTCAAGCCTGCTAAAGTCGACATCAGGCGATCGGCTGCCCTTCTTCCTATTCCTTGAGTTGCATCGCCAAGTGGCGCTCGAAGAGACTTTCCCCATCGTTGGGTGACGGCGTCTGGCCGGCGGGCGCTGGAACCGGCTTCCCTGCCGAGTCGGAAAGGAAACCTTCTGACATGACGAAACACATCTTCGTGACCGGCGGCGTCGTCAGTTCTCTCGGGAAGGGCCTGACCAGCGCATCGATCGGGATGTTGCTTGAGCGGCGGGGTTTGCGCGTCCGCATGCAAAAGCTCGATCCGTATATCAACGTCGACCCGGGCACGATGAGTCCTTACCAGCACGGGGAGGTCTACGTCCTGGATGACGGCAGCGAGACCGACTTGGACCTCGGTCACTACGAACGGTTCACTCACAGTCCGCTCACGAGAGACTCCAACTACACGACCGGACAGATCTACTTGTCGGTAATCGAGAAGGAACGACGTGGCGAGTTTCTCGGCAAGACGGTGCAAGTGATTCCGCATATCACCAACGAAATCAAACACGTCATCCAGAAACTGGCGGCTCCCGACGTCGACGTCGTGATCACCGAAATCGGCGGAACAGTGGGCGACATCGAGAGTCAACCTTTTCTCGAAGCGATCCGCCAGTTCTCGCTCGACACCGACAAGTCGAATTGCCTTTACATCCACCTGACGCTCGTTCCCTATCTCAAGGCGGCCGGCGAGCTGAAAACGAAACCGACGCAGCACTCCGTCGGCCAACTCCGTCAGATCGGTATCCAACCCGACATCTTGATCTGCCGCTGCGAGCGGCCGATCAGCCGTGAAGATCGTGAGAAGATCGCCTTGTTCTGCAACGTCCCCATCGAGGCGGTCATCGAAGAACGCGACAAGGACTTTTCGATTTACGAAGTCCCGTTGAGCCTTGTTGAAAACCGACTCGACCAGCTCATCGTCGACCGCCTGGATCTGGCGTCGACCGAGCCGGAACTCGACGATTGGCGGGAACTCCTTCATCGCCTGCGCGCGCCTCGCCACGAAATCACCATCGGCGTCGTGGGCAAGTATGCCGAACACTTCGACGCCTACAAGTCGATCTACGAAGCGTTGGATCACGCGGGTATGCATCACCGGACCGCCGTTCGGATCGCTCGGATTCACAGTGAAGCCATCGAACGTGAAGGAGCGGCACGGCTGTTAACTGGAATCGATGGGTTGCTGGTGCCGGGTGGGTTCGGCGAACGTGGCATCGAAGGCAAGGTCGAGGCGATTCGCTTTGCGCGTGAAAAGCAAATCCCCTTCCTCGGGATCTGCCTCGGGATGCAATGCGCCGCCATCGAGTTCGCGCGCAACGTAATCGGACTCGAAGATGCACACTCTACCGAGTTCAGTAAAGACACGCGTCATCCCGTGATCTGTCTTCTGGACGAACAGAAGGAAATCACGGACAAGGGTGGGACGATGCGCCTGGGCGCCCAACCCGCGTTGCTCGCCGAAGGGAGCATAGCCGAGCGAGCTTATGGCACACGGCACATCTCCGAACGGCACCGCCACCGCTATGAGTTCAACAACAGTTATCGCCGGCAATTCGCCGCGCATGGGATGCAGGTGAGCGGCACGAGTCCCGATGGGATGCTCGTGGAGATCATCGAGCTGCCCGAACATCCGTTTTTCGTGGCGGTTCAGTATCACCCCGAGTTCAAGTCCAAACCGACGGCCGCCCATCCCCTTTTTGCAGCGCTCGTCGAAGCCGCCGTGCAAAGGCATCTCGGGCGCACCGATCGAGAAAGGAATGCAACTCCCGAGCCCTCCCCGACGGTTACGGACGAACACTGAAACCCGGTGCGTTGGAGCAGCATTGCCATGCCGTCTGCGCGCTCGAAGGTCTACTTCAACATTCTTTGGGTCGCTCATGGATCGCGCGACGAGTCGGCCGTCCGATCGACGCGCAAGTTCATGGCCATCCTGAACGAACTCGACACGAAGATCCGCCACGATGTCGTCTTCCTCAGCCACGCCCAGCCCAGTCTCGAGGACCTCCTCCGCAGCCCACCGTGGCCTCTCACTCGACCCCTCTGCGTGGCACCCCTTCTCCTTCTCCCATCGCACCACCTTTACTACGACGTGCCTCGCATCGCCCAGGCCGTGGCCGAACGCAGGAACGGGTCGATGCCCGTCTTGCTTCCACCCCTGATTGATCACAAGGCCCTGCGCCGCTGGTGCTACAACCAGACCGACGCGGCTTGGCACCGTCTGCGAAAGCGGTGTTCCAGCCTCTTCGGCTACCGCCACTGTGTCGTGGGGCGAGGCGGTCACGCACCCGGACTCGACGACTTTCTGGTGAACTTCTACACCGAGGAGACGGTGTTGCCGATCCAGCGGACACTTACCGTCCATCTGCTCACCGACAACGACTGGAAGGAGTCGCTCGAGGACGCGCTGGTCGAGCCGGCGATCGTGCAATTGCATCTCTTGTTGGAGGGCGTTCTGAGTCGCCAAGTGCAGGCGTTTCTGGACGAGGTCACGTCGGAAGGCAAAGTATCCGTCCCATGGGAGTGCATCCCATCGGTGGTGGAGCCAGGCGCGGAGGAGGCGTTCTGCCGATCGGTGCTGCTTCCTTACATCCACGGCTACGTATCGCCGTCCTAAGATAGGTAGGCGCTCGCCGTTCGACTATACTGGAAGCTCCTGCCAATCGAGTCCCACCTGCCAAGGGCTTGCGCTATGTCAGTGCCATTCTCTATCTACCGAACGCGGTGTCCATGGATTTTGCTCAGCCTCTTGGGTGGTATCGGTCTGGCTTCCGGTAGTCATGCGAACGGGCCGCGAAAGGAAACCGAAGCGACGGCTGGCCAAGCGAGCCGCCCTAACGTCGTGCTGATTCTCACCGACAACCACGGTGCTTGGACACTCGGTTGCTATGGCAACTCGGAGATCGCGACACCCAACATCGATCGGCTCGCGCGCGAAGGTACGCTCTTGACACGCGCGTTCGCCAACAACCCGGTCTGCTCCCCGACGCGAGCCAGTCTGCTGACGGGACTGATGCCCAGCCAGCACGGCGTGCATTGCTTTCTCTTCTCGGGACGCCTGCAAACCGGCCCCGAGGCGCGATGTACGCTCGACGCGTTTCGATCCCTTCCAGAAATCCTCAAGGATGCAGGCTACGCATGCGGGCTCGTCGGCAAATGGCATCTCGGTGGAAACCTAAAACCGCAAGAGGGCCTCGACGACTACTGGATCACAATGCCGCACGGTGCGACATCGACGTTTTACGGCGCCCGTATCATCGAAAATGGAGAGATCCGCACTGAACCGACATACCTCACGGATTTCTGGACCGATCACGCCTGCCGCTTCATTCGCCAGCAGGCCGGAACGTCGAAACCTTTCTTCTTGTTTCTCTCGTACAACGGACCTTATGCCCTCGGATCACTGCTCCTCAAAGAAGGAAAAAACCGCCACGCTGCTCGCTACGCTGATGCCCCTCTCGCTTCGTTTCCTCGTGAACCCGCTCATCCCTGGCAGTACAACAACCGCGACTACATCAACAATCCCGTTGCGATCCGCCGCGTCGCGACGGAAGTGAGCGGCATCGACGATGGCGTAGGACGCATTCTCGCGACTCTGAAGGAAACCGGCGCTGCCGAAAACACGCTCATCCTCTTTCTCGCGGACCAAGGATGGGTCGGCGGACATGGCGGATTCTTCGGCATGGGAGACCACACACGCCCCTTTACGGCACGAGACGGCATGATGCAGATTCCCATGATCTGGTGGCATCCCGGACAGATCGCTTCGCAGCGCTCGGACCTGATGGTGTCGAACATCGACGTCCTGCCGACACTCTTATCGTATCTGGGAATGAAGGATGCCATGCCCGTGTCGCCTCCTTCCCCAGGGAGAGATTTCTCGGCATTGCTCAGAGGCGAGACGATGGCAGGATGGGAATCCGAAGTCTTCTTCGAGTTCGAGACGCTGCGCTGCATTCGCACTGATCGCTGGAAGCTCGTCAAGCGGTACCCCGAGGGTCCCAATGAACTATATGACTTGCTCCACGATCCTGGCGAAGAGCACAATCGGATCGACGATCCGGCTGTCGAGACGAGGCGACGCGAATTGGAAGGACGCCTCGAGGCGTTCTTCCGGCGTTATGCCGATCCGAAATATGACCTTTGGAAGGGAGGCGGTTCGCAAACGCGCCTGCTCAGCGCTATGGATCCGGTATTGGTTCGTGGAAAACAGGACTCGGCCCCGGAGGGTACAGGACGAGCGACCTCGAGCTCTCCGGCAAGTCGTCCACAAACCAATGCCCAAGCGGCTGGAGATGCCCGGCCGTCCGAGGAGGCCGATTTCACACCGCCATCTGTACGCGTTCCCGAGGGTTTTCAAGTCGAGTTGGCTGCGGCTCCGCCGCTCGTGGCGCATCCCACGATGGCCACGTTGGACGACCGCGGAAGACTCTTTGTTTGCGAGAATGCGGGAGTGAATCTGAGCGCTCAAGAGTTGGAAGCTCAACTGCCCAACTCGATTCGACTGCTGACCGACACGGATGGGGACGGCCGCTATGATCACTCGACCGTCTTCGCCGATCGAATGACGTTTCCAATGGGTGCAGTGTGGTACCGTGGCGCGCTGTACGTGGCTTCGCCACCGTACATTTGGAAACTCGAGGACACCGATGACGACGGCGTGGCCGATCGCCGCACGATCCTCGTCTCCAAGTTCGGGTACACCGGTAATGCGGCCAGCATCCACGGTTGTTTTCTCGGTCCCGACGGCCGTCTTTATTGGTGTGACGGTTATCACGGCCATGAATTCAACAAAGAAGGTGATAAGGTCACGCGGGAAGGCTCGTATCTCTTTTCGTGTCTCCCTGACGGCTCGGACGTGCGCATCCACTGCGGCGGGGGAATGGACAATCCGGTTGAAGTCGACTTCTGGCCAAGCGGCGAGATGCTGGGAACGGTCAACATCCTCTATACGCGGCCGCGCGTCGACTGCATGGTGCACTGGCTTTATGGCGGGACCTATCCCCACCGAGAACGCATCTTGAAGGAACGGCCGGTGACGGGCGATTTTTTGGGGCCGATCCACCGCTTCGGACACGTGGCCGTCTCGGGTACGACTCGTTACCGCAGCGGGATCCTCGATCGACATTGGCAAAGTAGCTTCTTTGTCACCTTCTTTAACAGTGGCAAAGTGGTGCGTCTGGACGTTCAGAGGAAAGGGTCGACGTTTGCGGCGAAGCAGTTCGAGTTTCTTTCAAGTCCCAGTCGCGATTTTCATCCGACCGATGTCTTGGAAGATGCGGACGGTAGTTTGCTCGTCGTCGACACCGGCGGGTGGTTTTACCGAGGGTGTCCGACATCGCAGTTGGCCAAACCCGAAATCCGAGGCGCCATCTATCGGATTCGGCGACCAGGCGCACCCCGGCAGATCGATCCCTACGGCCGGCGCATCGACTGGAAGAACATGACGGTGGCTCAAGCGGTGACTCTTCTAGGAGACACGCGCCACCGCGTGCGGGCTCGCGCGGTCGAGGCGACTGCCACGCATGGACCAGCCGCGATTCCCGCATTGACTCGAGCCTTGAAGACGCGCGATCGTCGGTGGAGGCTGGGAGCTGTCTGGAGTCTCTGCCGCATCGCCAACGATCACCTTCGAGAAGATGCCGTCGTGGTCAGGGTGCTTGAGGCACTTAAGCCGGCCTTAGCCGATCGCGACCTCGACGTGCGGCTGGCGGCGTTGCACGTTTTCGGGCTTCATCCGCGCCCCGAGTTCCGCTCGGCGATGGAATCGCTCCTGAAAGACGCCGAACCTGCCGTTCGCCGCCGGGCGGCGGTCGCGTTGGGGCGGATGCAGCGAGCGGAATCGGTGCCGGCGCTCCTGGCGGCCGTCGATCGGGCAGCCGATCGAGAAGAAGAACACGCACTTTTGTATGCGTTACTGGAGATCAACGCTCCTCGAGTCACTGCCGCCGGGCTGCGATCGGATTCGAGTCGCATTCGTCGAGCCGCCTTGATCGCACTCGATCAGCAGGCTCATCCTGAGGCACAGAAGGGCCTGACATTGAAAATCCTCCTGGACTGCATGGAAGATCGTGACGAACGGCTGGCCGCTACGGCTCTGGATATTCTCAACCGTCGCAAGGATCGATACGACATTGATGCGGTCGTCAAGCGGCTCGACGGATGGCTGGCGGCCGCGTCATCGCGTCAGGAAAAGGCAAACCTTTTGAATCGTTTTCTAGCGACCTGGATTGGGAACGCTTCAGTAGCTTCCTGGGTGGCCAGCCGTTTGGAATCGCCCGATCTTTCTCCGGAACTCCGGCAACGACTGCTCTCAGACATTTCCAGTCGACAAGCTCCGTCTCTTCCGGCGGTCGTCGTTGGGCCGGTCGTTGCGCTGCTGGCAAGTAGCGACTCGCAACTTCGGGAGTTGGCGGCGGTGGCGTTGCGCGGCGTGCGCGACGAAGCGGCACGAAAAGAACTGCGGCAATTGGTGCTGAATGAAGACGCTTCGGTGTCACTGCGACTTTCGGCGTTGGAATCACTGGCCGCCGGATCGGCACGTTTGGATCCGGACGTGTTCGAATGGATACTCGATATGCTCGGCGAAGGCGCTTCGCCCAGTGCCCGGCTGCGTCTGGTGCAGGTCCTCGGCCGAGCGGCACTCACCAACGACCAGCTCCTGGCGATGACCGAGATACTGGAGGAGGCAGGCCCATTGGAGCTGGCGGAGTTGATCCGGCCTTACCAGCGGACGAAGAATGCCGAAGTGGGGAAGGCGTTCCTTGAAGCACTCGAGTCGGCGCGTTCCCTGGAAAGCCTCAGCGAGAATGACGTATCCCGGGTCGTTTTGCGGTATCCACGTGAACTCCTGCCGCGAGCCAACCGATTGATGGCGAAACTCCGATCGTTGCAGCAAGAAAAAGCCGACTCGGTGGCTCGCTACCTGAAGCTGGTGTCTCAAGCAGACGTCAGCCGTGGGCAAAAGGTTTTCTTCAGCGAGCGAGCCAAGTGTTCGACGTGCCACCGCATCGGTAAGGAAGGAGGCGACATCGGTCCTGATCTAACGACG
The DNA here is from genome assembly GCA_015490875.1 of Planctomycetaceae bacterium. Classification (GTDB taxonomy): domain Bacteria; phylum Planctomycetota; class Planctomycetia; order Pirellulales; family Pirellulaceae; genus S141-3. Next base: position 1,497 of record WFWZ01000132.1, on the reverse strand, counting down.
ATAGGTGCCAATCGGAGCCCTGAGGATCTTCTCGAGTCGATTCTCTTTCCTTCGGCGACCATCGTGCGCCAGTACGAGCCGTACGTGGTGCGACTGAAAGACGGACGAGTGCTCAATGGACTGATCGCCCGGGAAACCAACGATTCGATTACACTCCAACCGCAAACCGGCGACCCGCTCGTCATTCCTCGCAACCAGATCGATGCGCTCCAGATGAGCACGGTTTCGGTGATGCCGGCGGGACTGGAGAAAGAACTCACGCCGGAGCAACTCGCCGATGTTGTCCGTTTCTTGCTTTCGTGCAAGCGTGACCCGAATGTGGCCGAAAGCGACGCGTCGGGCGATCGGAAGAGGGGAGCCGGAGGGTAAAGCCATGTTGCCGTTTCATCGTCGGTGGAAGACCCGTGCGTTCTCTTTCGGCTCGAGCCTTCGCTGGGCGTTGGTTCTCCTCATCCCAGCCTTGGCGGCGTCGGTAGGACTCGCAGCCGAACGTCCGAACATCGTCCTGATCGTCGCCGACGATCTGGGGTGGTCCGATCTGGCGTGTTACGGCAGCGACTTGCATGAGACGCCGAGGATCGATCGACTGGCGGGCGAGGGAGTGCGCTTTACGCAAGCGTATGCAGCGTCCCCCGTTTGCAGTCCGACTCGAGCATCGATCTTGACGGGTCGTCATCCGGCGCGACTGAAGATGACGATCTGGCGGGAAGCGGCGCGGACGCGAGGGCGACGGAAGCTGCTCGAGCCACTCGTGCTCGATTCCCTCCCTCTGTCGGAACGGACGTTGGCAGAGATCTTGCACGACCATGGCTATTACACGGCGCACATCGGCAAGTGGCACTTGGGCCGAGCCGAGGCATATCCGCAGGCGCATGGATTCGACGTCAATATCGGCGGGACGCTTTGGGGAGCTCCGCAGACGTTTTTCTATCCGTTCCGTGGAAACCAATATTATCGAGATTGGCGATACGTGCCGGATCTCGAGCCGAGTCAACCGGGAGATTACCTGACCGATCGTCTCACGGATCGAGCCATCGAAGTGATAAAGCGGGTGCGTTCTCGACCGTTCTTTATCAACCTGTGGTACCACGCCGTGCACACACCGATCGAGGGCAAACGGAGACTTGTTGAAAAATACGAGAAGAAGCTGGCCGGTCGGAAAAGGGGCCGACATGGCAATCCCGATTACGCAGCGATGGTCGAAACGCTCGACACGAACGTCGGCCGGATCCTCGATGCACTGGAGGAACTCGAGTTGGCCGATCGCACGATCGTTGTTTTCTTCTCGGACAATGGAGGCTACGTCAACATTTGCAGGTTGCAACCGGGCCGGCCGGTTACCTCCAATGCGCCTTTGCGATCGGGCAAGGGTTCGCTTTACGAAGGCGGCATTCGCGTGCCGTTGATTGTCCGGCTGCCTGAGCAGCAGAAACGTGGGAGCGTCTGCGATGTCCCGGTGACTTCGTGCGACTTCTGTCTCTTATACACATCTGACGC
>WFWZ01000131.1 GCA_015490875.1 Planctomycetaceae bacterium | reverse complement strand
CTTCCCAAACCGTTCATCATCGGGTGCGATCTGGCTGGTGTCGTGGAAGAGGTGGGCGAGGGAGTCGACACGTTTGCTGTGGGCGATCGGGTGTGGGCGACCAACCAGGGCTTGGTGGGGCGGCAGGGAACGTTCGCTGAGCTGGCTGCTGTCGACGCCTGCTGGCTCTATCCGCTGCCCGAAGGGGTCTCGTTCGACACAGCAGCCGCCTGCGCGTTGGTCGGCGTGACCGCTCATCTGGGCCTCTTTCGGGAAGCCCGTCTCCAGGCTGGGGAACGCCTCTTCGTCCAAGGCGGCTCCGGGGGCGTCGGTTCGATGGTGGTGCAGATGGCCAAGGCGGCGGGTGCTCAGGTCATGGCATCGGCCGGCAGCGAGGCCAAAGCTGGGATCTGCCGCGAGCTCGGAGCGGACGCCGTCGTGAATTACGGCGAGCAGTCAGTCATCGAGGCGATCCGCGAGTGGGCACCCGAGGGAGTAGATGTTTTTTGGGAAACCCAGCGGGAGCCCGACTTCGACTTGGCGGTGGAGGCGATGGCGGAGCGAGGTCGGATGATCTTGATGGCGGGACGGGACGCGCGTCCCGAGTTCCCGGTCGGACCGTTTTACGTCAAAGAATGTTCGCTCCACGGTTTCGTCATGTTCAAGGCGACCCCGGAAGAGATGCGGCAGTGTGCCGAAGCGATGAACAAGTGGTTCGTCGAAGGGAAGCTGCGGGCGCAAATCGATCGCGTGTTGCCGCTGTCGGAGGCGGCCGAAGCGCACCGACTTCAGGAAGCGGCGACGGTGCAAAAGACCGCATCGATCGCAGGCAAGATTGTGCTCCACCCGTAATGCTTAGGCGGCAGGATCAAGTGAGTCCCGGGACGGCGATGGTGGGCTCGGGCGGCGCTTCGCTCCAGTCGTAACGCTTCGGTCCCAAGGACTCTTCCGACGCGAGCGCTTCTTCCCAGGTGACGCGCTGGCCGGTGTAGGTTGCCATGCGTCCCATGATGGCCAGCATCGTACTGCGGCACATGTAGATGCCGTTGTTGAGGATCGTACCTTCGCGCAGAGCCGCATACATCTCGTCATGCTCTGTCTGGTGCATGACGTTCTTCGGGCCCTCGTACTTCCACTCCACTTTCCCTTGCAAATTGCGTCGGGTGCCTCGTTCGATCTGGCAGGTTCCTCGAGCTCCCAGAACATGAGTCGCGACCTGGTTGAAGCAGCCGGGCATCTGGCGGCAGTAGTGATAGTGGCGCCGGCCGTCGGCGTATTCGAACAACACGGCATGGTGGTCGTAGATCTGGCCTCGCGGGTCACCGAACCGAGCTTGCAACCCCCCCAGACCGATCGCGGCGACCGGGGGTTCGTCATGGAAAACCCAGGCTCCCTTGTCGATGCTGTGGATGGCCTGTTCGACGATGTGGTCGCCGGAGAGCCACGTGAACCAGTACCAGTTGCGGATCTGGAACTCCATCGGCGACCAATCGGGTTTGCGAATCATGGGGAAGGGTTTGCCCGGACGGCTGGCGTTGTACGTTGTTTCGACGGCAACGACCTCGCCAATCTTGCCACTGTGAACCTGGTCGATGGCGGCTCGAGCCCCGAAGTGGTAACGCCAACAGAGCCCCGAGACGACCGCCAGTTGCTTTTCTTCGGCCTGTCGGCATGCTTTGAGGACTTGTCGCACGCCGGGAGCGTCGACGGCGATCGGCTTTTCCACGAAGATGTGCTTGCCGGCGTCGATGCAGGCTTGCAAGTGCTTGGGCCGGAAATGCGGAGGTGAGGCAAGGAGGACGATGTCGACGTCGGAGGCGATGACCTTTTGGTAGGCGTCAAAGCCGGTAAACGCGTGGTCGGCATCGACGAGGACGCGGTCGCCGACCTGCGATTTCTTCAGTCTTGACAGGCTTGCCTGGAGCTTGTCGGGGAAGAGGTCCCCCATGGCCACCAGTTCGGTGGCTCGGTCCGCCTTGAGTGCCTGCACGGCGGCTCCCGTTCCTCGGCCACCGCAGCCGATCAATCCCACTCGAAAACGTTCCTCGCCGGCGGCGTGCACGGCCGCTCCCTTGGCGGCTTGCAACAAGGCACCGGACGCGACCGTCGCTGCGGTGGCTTGCCGGAGGAATTCTCGACGCAGCGTGCGGGCATGGGGTTTCGAACGAGCTTCAGACATCATCAGGCTCCTGAAAAGTGGGAAGGGGGAATATCAGGTGGGAGGCACCAACGGCGACGAACGGTCCATACAGTTCAAGCAGGGTCGTTCAGGATGCGGTCCATACGGCGGGAAATATCGGCGAGGCGTTTTCGGTCGCCTCCTGGGACTTCGGCTGTGGCCCACCCGTCGGTGTAACCAATATCGTGAAGTGCCTGGCGAACAGCGGGCCAGTCGCAGTCTCCTTCTCCCAGTTCGACTTGAAAACCGCGGAACAGCCCTTGTTCTCGTTGCAGCTTGCGGCTGTATTCTTTGATGTCGAGTTTGCCGATGCGTTTGCCGAGAATCCGGATCCAATGTTGCGGCCATCCGAGGCGCACGACGTTGCCGACATCGAAGTAGGCTCCGGCGGCCGGACTCTCCAGTTCATCGATGAACCGAGCCATCTCCAGCGGACTGAGCAGAAAGTTGTTCCAGACGTTTTCGACCAAGAGCCGGATTCCCTGTTTTTCTGCGTAGGGCAGGGCTTTTCGCAAGCGAGCCTGCTGTTCTCGGTAAACGACATCGTACGGATGATCCCGGTCGACGCGGCCGGCGACGACGAGGACGCTGGTAGCTCCGAGTGCCTTGGCCTGATCGACCGCGTACTTCAGATCGGGTCGCGTACTATTGAGAAAGCCATGCACGACGACGCCCGTTTGTTCCACCGCGCGGACGACTTCGGTCACGTCCACCTTGGTCGTGACATGGATTTCGGTCCCCTGGAAACCGAGGTCTTTGAGGAGTTTGAATTTGTCGAGCACCGAAAGGGGCTCGCGAATCATGTGGAACTTGACACCCTTTTTCAACCGAAGCGGCTGGACGGCATCGGAGTCAACGGCTGCGCGGACCAGCGAGCCCGTTGCAGCAGCCACTCCGAAGGAAGCGGTCGCTTGGAAAAAACTTCGACGGCTTGAAGGAGGATATCGCATGGGTCGAGGCGGGCAGGGGGGTCAGCGGAGTTGAATCTGGGGAGGGTGAGCGACGAATTCGGCGAGCGTCAACTCGATGTCGGGGTGGTCGCGTAGCAGCGAAGTGGGGCACGCGGCCGACACCGGTCCGTGCAGAACCCGGCGTACCACGGCACTCTGCCATGGACGGTTACAGTATAGTCGAATCTTGCGTGAGGCGAGAATCTCTTTCATACCGACCGTGACGGCGTGGGCCGGGACGATCGAGATCTCACCGCCGACCGTGACGGCGTTGATCGTGCGCGTTTCACGACTGAGGGGGAGGCATCGTGTCGCGAGCGATGAAAACGCTTCGTTGGAGATTTCTTCGCCGGGTTCGGGCGGCTCGTTGAACGCCACATGCCCGTTGATGCCGATCCCGCCAAAACAGGCATCGACACCTCCCCGTTCCTCGATCAGTCTCCCAATCGCCTGCACGTCGCTGGGATCAGGGAAGACGCGATGGGCTGGCCGGGGCGCCAGGTTGGGGTCGATGAGATCGTAGAACTTTCGGTTCATAAAGCCTCGGAAGCTGAGCGGATGATCCAACGGCACCCACTGCTGCTCTTCCGTGAGATACTCGTCCATGTTGATGATCACGACATCACGGCAGTCGACTTGGCGTTCATTGATCAGCCTCGCCAGGACCGGGAATTGATCGACGGGGCCGACGGGGACGATGAGCGTCGCGGCGCGGTCCTCTCGAGCCGCAGCTTCGATTTCCGCCAACATCGCCCCAGCCATTTCCTCGGCGAGCTCCGTCATCCCCCCAGTCTGTCGGACTCGGACGGCGGTCCCCTCTCCCAAGGACTCGGGCGGAATGTTCAAGTAATCGGGAAATCCGAATTCCATAGCCGGCTGCCTTTCCTGGTCACCTGGCTCGTTTCCGGATGACGGCTCCCCGTGAGTCCGCCTCCGGCGTCTCATCATACCACAGCTCGAACCCCAATGGGGATCGGGAGGGGGGACCGGGACCGGCGATGGCAAGACGTGGCAAAACGAGCTAAAGTAGCCGGAGTGTGGGTGTTAACGTCATTCGGTTTGGTTCAGACCCATTACAAGAGAGGAATGCACCATGAGCAAGTGTATGCGAGCGAGGTTGTTGGCGGGTCTTGCCGTCGGGGTGGCCCTAACGGTCGGCGGTTCAGTGGCGCGGGCGGACGATTCCATTTCCAAGGCGGTTTGCCAGGTCCGGCCGACAAAGGGCAACAAGTGTCGCGGCGTGGTGATCTTCCAGGAGACGAAGGACGGACGCGTCCGTGTCATGGCTCGCATCCGCGGACTCAACCCGGGCAAGAAACACGCCATTCACATTCACCAGTTCGGTGACTGCCGGGACCTGGCGGGCAAGAGTGCCGGGGGGCATTACAACCCTGAAGAGAAGCCTCACGGACTCCCGCCGGCTGCCGAGCGCCATGCGGGTGACTTGGGGAACCTTGAGGCAAATGAAGAAGGGTTTGCCAAGTACACGATCGTCGTCGACAACATTTCGATTGTCGGCAAGAACGCTATCATTGGCCGCGCCATTGTCGTTCACGCACTGCCGGACGATGGTGGGCAGCCGACCGGCAATGCGGGAGCTCGCATCGGATGTGGCGTGATTGGCATTGCCAATCCGGAGTGGAAACCAGCGGTGAAGAAGAAGTAGTCTCTTCCCGACAACCGGTTTAGAATGGGACAGGGGAACCGGGCGGTCGCGTTGGTCGATTGCCCGGTTCTTTTTGGTAACGGTCTGGCCGAATAAAGCTGTTATTCGTGAAAGCGGGGAATCCCAAGTTTTACTCGAAATTCGCCGGAGCGGACGTCGATTCGTTTCCCGCCTGCCGTGGAAGGCAAAACGCGAACGTCGCTCCACCCTCATCGTTACTCGCCGCCCAGATCTTGCCTCCATGCTGTTCCACAATGGAGCGGCTCACGGCCAGCCCCATGCCGCTGCCACCGGGATGGTACGACGTGAATGCCAGAAACAGGTCTTCTGGATCGCACTCGGGGAGCCCGCGCCCATTGTCGGCAATTTCGACTTGGACGGCGTCAGGACCGCCCTGGATCGTCACCGTAATCTGTGGAGTTTTCATCGGTTCGACGTCTTCGACTGCTTCGCAGGCGTTTTTCACCAGGTTCACGACGACCTGTTGGATGGCCACGCGATCGGCCATCACCGGATGACGTTCGTCGAACCCACGGAGCTCCAGACATGCGTTGGTTCTGCGCAATTGCCATTCGAGAAGACTGATGGCCTCGCGCACGGTGGTTGCCAGTTCGAGCGGTTCATAGGCGGGAGAGGGGTGTGCTGTAAAGGAGCGGAGGCGGCGGATGATCTCCCCTGCATCGGCGGCGATTCGACCGATTCGTTCGGCCCAACCGATGGCCGTGTCGAATCGGTCGACGTTCTGGGATTTGAGAAACTCGGCAAGCGCACCAGCGTAATTCGAAATGGAGTAGAGCGGTTGACTGATTTCGTGGGAGAGCTCTGCCATCATCTGTCCCATCGTGGCCAGACGGCTGACATGGGCCAGCTCGGCTTCTCGCTGCTGCAGCGTTTCCATGCTCTGCTTCAGCGGCGTGATGTCCATGGCATATCCGACGAAACCGACGCACTGTTGCTGATCATCCTTGAGCGGCTCAGCGACCACATAGACCCATCGCGTCGAACCATCCGCGTGGATCAGTCGAAACTCCGCCTCGAAGCGAGTGCCGCTCGACCAGGCGCGGCGCCATGCCGAACGGACATCGTCGCGATCCTGCGTATGAATCAGTTCTATGGGATCCTGGATCCGTTTCCAGGACCAGCGTTCCAGGCCAGTTAGGTCCGCCCAGCGAGCGTTGACGTAGCTCAGTTTTCGCGATTCGTCGGCTACAAAAATCACCGCGGGCGCCGACTCGGCCAATGCCCGGAACCGCTCATAGTTCACCCGGAGTTGATTCTCCACCTCCTTTTGTCCCGTCGTCTCGCTGGCGCAAATCGTGTAACCCTCGCAGGTGCCATGGCGCACCACAGGACCGACACGAAAAGAGAACCACCGTGTGTTGTCCCGGTCGCAGTGGCAGACTTCGAATTGATAAGGAAGATGGTTGAGTCCTGCCCGTTTCATGGCACGCGATAGCGGCTCGCGCCATCCGATCGGAAGCGAATCGACGAGCGGTTTTCCGATCGCCAGTTCCTCCCCAACGGCTCGCCGGTTGAAATAAACGACGCGACCCTCCTTGTCGACCGACCAGATGACGTCGGTGGCCGTGGTCAGAACTCCTTTCAACTGCTGTTCGCGCTCCTGCAGCTTCCGATGAACGGCCTCTCGTTGTTCTGCGACGCCGGCGATATCGGCAGCCACATCCAACACCTGCCGCTCGAACGCCGTCGGTTCCCTCGGCGAGCTGTGCGAGATGGCCACCGTTCCCACGACGCGGTCGTCGCAGAAAAAAGGAAACGACCAGCACGCGCCGATCCCCAGTTTCTGGGCTAGATCCTGCGCATCCGCCCAACGCGGGTCGTTGCGCGTGTCGGCCACGATGACGGGACCCCGCTCGAAGGCGGCGGCCGCACACGAGCCGTGTGAAGGGGAGATGGGCAGACCATCGATTTCGCGGAAGACTTCCTCGGGAAGCGAGGGCGCCACGAGGAGTCGGAGGTCGTTTGTCTGGGGCCGAACGGTCATCACCGTGGCGATGCAGTCGCCGATGAGTTGTTCAAGTTCCCTGCAGAGTTGCTCCAGGCACGACCGACGGTCGTCTCCTCGAGCCAGGCGTTCCAGCACTCGATGTTGCGTCGTGAGCAGACTTTCGGCTTGACGGCGCTCGGAGATGTCGCGCAGTTGCAGCAAGATCCGAGGATCGCCTCCGATCATGATCCTCGAGGCACTAATCTCACACGGGATCTCCTGCGCCGGCGTAACCGCGACTGCGTCGCTGTGGCGAATGACGCCGTGTGGCGGGACGCTTTTGATAAAGGTCTCCACGCTGGAATCGCCCCCCTCCAGCTTGATCAGATCGGTCATGGCTCGGCAAAGGTCGGCAGCATCTGTCCCAAACAGCCGAACGGCGCGCTCATTGGCCCCCACGATCCGGTGGGTGTGCAGGTCGAGCAACAACAGACCGTCGTGGGAATGTTCGAAGAGCTTCCGGAATCGCAGCTCGCTGTTTTCCAGTTTCCGTTCGTGCTCAAGGCGGTCAAACTCGGATCCCGCTCGCACGGCGAACGCCTGCATCACGGGCAAAAGCCAATCGGTGCGTACCATGGGTTTGTCGTCGAGAATGCACAGGACACCGACAGTTTCGCCACTCGTCGATGGGATGGCCACGCCGTAGTAACTGGCAGCTTCGAGTTTCACCAGGTCGACATCGCGAGGAAACTGCTGTTGCACGTCGTTGGCACAGAAGTAAACACCGTCGCGGAGGACGCGCTCGCAGGGTGTACCGTTGGGATCGTAGTCGCAATTGTCTGCGCTACCCTGGCGCACCGCGTGCGCCAAGACATTCAACCGGCTGGCCGGGCGGTCCCATCTGGCTATCAGAGCGCGACTGATACCTAAAGTCTCACAAAGGACCCTCGTCAAATCCTTGAAAAAGGCCTGGCCGGTGGACGTCGTGCCACTGACCAGTCGCTCCAGTGCTCGCCTGGCCCTCTGGGATTCGGTAACGTCTCGAGCCATCACTTGTACGGCCGGCTCGCCCCGAAAGATGACGGAAGCTCCCGTAACTTCCGCTTCGAAGACGCTCCCGTCGAGTCGCACGAGCCGTTCGATCGCCGGTTCCACGAATCCTCCTTTTTTCGACAGAGCGGCGATGCGCTTGCGGGCAAGTTCCGCGTCCTCCGGATGGACGAATCGCAATACAGGTTCGCCGATCAGATCCTCGGGGGAAGACGCGCGCATGGCTCGAGCCGCCGCATCGTTGGCGAATACAATGCGGCCTTCACGGTGGATCACGACGAAATGAGGGCTCAACTGACCCAGAGCGTCCAGGGGATCAAGTCGGTCTGCCGGTTCGACCTCCTCCGGCAAGACTGAAGGGTTCTCGGCGACGCCTCGGGTCAGTGATTCCAGTGCTTTTTCGATGCGTCGTTGCTCGAGCTTCAGTTCCTCCAGACGTCGGCTCAGCGACTGAGCGGACTCGGCCAGTGAATTCTCGGTCTTTGGGTTCATCGTCGACTCCTTTCGCGCATGGCAGCGTGACTCCGGCATCCGAAGCCGCAAGGCCGGAACCAGCGTCAGGATTCGCTCTCGCTGAGTTGCTCCCGTAGCCGCTCGAGTTTCGCTTTCTCTCCGATCATCAACAGGATTTGATCCGGCTTGAATTTGTATTCAGCCGAAGGGGTGATCGTCACTTGCCCCCCTTCCATCGAGTCGCGCACGCCCACGACGAGCACACCGAAACGTCGAGCGATTTGCGTTTCCTGCAGCGTTTTTCCCACGAACGAGTCCGGGACGGCTATCTCGACAAACGAGTAGTCCTCGCCGATCGGCAACGCGTCGAAAACATTCGTCCACGTTTCGCGATCTGCCAACTGCCGCGCGATTTCCTCCTCGGGGAAGACGACGCGCGACACACCGAGTTTCTCCAGGATCTTGCCATGTTCGTGCGTGACACCTTTGACGACGACACGACCGGCTCCGAGCTCTTTCACATGGAGTGTCGCCAGCAGCGACAGCGTGATGTTTTCGCCCATGCTGATGATCACCGAGTCGGCCGTTTTCAGCGGCAGCAGCTCGAGGGCGTCGCGCTGCGTGGCGTCGGCGATGACGGCTTCGTAAAGCACATCCTTGAGAGCCTCCACGCGTTCCCGCTGGGAATCGACCCCCGTGACCCGACAACGGTTCTCCGCCAACCGCGTGGCAACCGCCGTACCGAACGACCCCAGACCGATCACAACGATGTGTTTCGCTGGCGACATGAGATTCCGTCCGCCTCCTGATGACTTTCCTCTGAGGTTGTCACAAGACTACCGGCCGCGAGCAACACACCCGAATATGGGAATCACGCCGGTGGGTTGGGTCCCACTCTCCAAAAAGTCCCGACGATCAACGCCCTCCCATGGACTCACTTTCGTGACGACGTCCCAGCGGCCTCGCCCATTTCCTGCGTTGCTTAGTCTAGCGGCGCCGCCAGATGGCGACCACACCATCCTCCCTGTCGTCTCGCCGGGGCGGCCGTGAGCCGGACTCGCCGATCGGCTTCACCGTCAACCAATCAAGGGCTCCTCCGAAGGATATTCGATCGGGTCCTCGTGTTCGGCCCGAGACAGCGCCACGAAGACCGACAACGGCCCGATACGTCCCATCAACATCAGGACGATCACGATCCAGCGGCCGGCGTGCGAGAGTTGCTCCGTCATCCCGGTACTCAGGCCCACCGTCCCGAGCGCCGAAATGATCTCGAACAGAGCGTCCAAGAAGCGTTTTTCTGTTCCCGTGTGGGCTTCCGATGATTGTTCCACCAGCAGCAGGGTCGTCAACGCGATCACCGATACCACAAAGAACAACATCGCGGTCGCGATCGCCCGATTGACCACCTCACGCGGGATCGTGCGCCGAAACGCACGGACATGGTGGTGGCCCAGGAACGTCGACCAGGCTCGCAACACGAGCACCGCGATGGTCGAAACCTTGAATCCGCCGCCGGTCGAACAAGGCCCCGCCCCGATCGCCATCAACAGAATCGAAAAGAACAACGTGGCGTTGGTCAGGTCGCTGATGGCGACCGTGTTGAATCCGGCCGTCCGGCAGGTGACCGAATGGAAGAGGGCGACGAGTGGGCGAGCGACGACGGGATCGTTCTTGAGGACCCCATCCCATTCGAGAAGCAGCACGATACCCGTGCCCAGCAGAATGAGCACTGCCGTTCCCAGGAGCATCAACTTGGAGTGAAGCCGAAGGTTTTCCCAGAAACCAAACCCCTCACGCTTCTTTTTCCAGCAACGTTGAAGATCGAAAAGGACCGGATAGCCGATGCCGCCGATAATGATCAACATCATGATCGTGGAATTGACAACGGGATCGTGTCGGTAAGGCACCAGGCTGTTGTCATTGAGAGAGAATCCAGCATTGCAGAAGGCCGAGACGGAATGGAACAGCGCTGACCAGAGTGCCGTTGGCGGGTCGTGCAAAAAGGCGAATCGCGTCGCCAAAATGACAAAGCCGATTCCTTCGAATAAAGCAGTCAAGCCGATCACCCGAAAGAGAATGCTCCCGAGATCTCCTTCCGCACTGGGGCCGATCGTCTCGGCGGCCAATTGGCGATGATGCAGACTATGAACCGACTGCCACTGCAAAATAACGTACGTCGTCACGGTCATGATGCCGATCCCGCCGAGTTGGATGAGACCCAGGATCACACACTGACCGAAGAGCGAAAAATCGTGGCCGGTTGAGCGAACCACCAGACCTGTCACACATACGGCACTCGTGGCCGTGAAAACGCACTCGGTTGTGTCTAGAGGTTCTGTCTGGCCAGAATGGCTGAAGGGCAGCAAGAGCAACGATGTGCCCAGGACGATAAGCAGCACGTAGCCGGAGAGCGACAGCCGCGCCGGAAACGTGACCAGAGATCCGGTGAGTTTCATCATGGCAAGAGGCTACCGACAAGAGCGTCGCCGATCAAGCCAGCGGCGCGCGTGCCACAGGCCGACCAGCGTCTTGGCATCTTCGATTTCACCCGAGTCGATCCGCTGGTCGATTTCCACCCAACTCATCTCCACGTTCTCGATCTCCTCCCCTTCTTCCCGCGACGGCGACCCGGGTGTCAAATCGGTGGCCAGCCATAGTTCCATCCGCTCATCGAGGATCCCGGGAGAAACATAGAACCCAGGGAGTCGTTCCCAAACGGCCGCTCGATAACCGGTCTCCTCGAGCAACTCGCGCCGAGCCGTCTCCTCCGGTGGTTCGCCCGGCTCGCGAGTCCCGGCCGGCAACTCCAGGAGTGTCTTCCCCACTGCGATCCGATAGTTGCGAATCAAACAGATGCGGTTTTCATCGACAAGAGGGACAATTGTCACCGAGCCGGGGTGGCGGACGATCTCCCGCACACGCGACCCTTGCGAAAGACGTACGACCTGAAACCGTACCCCGGAAAAGACCCGTTCTTCCCCTGTCATCGTCTACTCTCGACACAATCCCCGGATCCTGATCCCCGCGATTGAGCCGGTCCTCCCCGCGTGAGTACCGGCTTGCCCGCCGCGGGCCGCCCGCGCTTTCATTGTCGTCGAGGCGGCAAAGTGCTACCATAGAGGCATCCGCTGATGGCGCCGAGCCGAGGAGTGGGGGAGCGAGCCGGCCGGGGTCCCCTCGAGCTTCCGGGGCGATGAGCGAAACGCCAAAACGCAGTTGCGGAGCTGGGGCGATGTGGCACGATCGTCGCTGGAGTTGGTTTCTTGGAGCGTGGGGACGAACCGGCGTATGGCTTCATGCGTCGGTTCTGCCCATCCTGTTCGGGTCGCTCTACCTGGGCTGGCTAGCAGACCGCGAAGCGGGCCAGGGACATGCCTGCCTGACCATCGCCGGGCTGGTGGCCGCCTGCTGGTTCATCTCTGTCACGGTCCACGAATTGGCTCGAGGTGCTGTCGCTCGGGCCACCGGCGTGGAGCAACGTGAAATCGTGATCGGACCGGTTGGCGACCTCGTCGGGCCGACCGCCATTCCCCACGTCCGCGCCGCTTTTTGGACCGCCCTCAGCGGTCCGGTCGCTCACTGGGCCCTCGCCACCGTCGCCGCTGCCATTTTGCTGCTGATGGGAACGCCCTGGGACTCCTTCGGGTCCCTGTTGCATCCCTTCCGTCCCGATCTCCGAGGCGTCGGCCCGCCGTACACTTTCAGCGAACTCCTTATGCGCCTTGTCTTTTGGTGCAACTGGCTGCTCCTCCTGTTGCACCTCTTGCCAGCCTGGCCCTTCGATGGAGTCCAGATCTGGCAGTACGGACTGCTCAGCCTCTTTCCCGACCTCAGCCGCCGGTCGGCCGCCGCATATGTCTCCCATGGCGCTCGATGGACTACTGTCGGGTTGCTCGTCCTTGCGTGGTGCGTGCGACACGACGGCGCCCTGTCGATGATGCCAAGCTGGCTTCCGCTGGTCGGACTCGCCGCCATCGTCTTCCTCCATGCTCGCGTTCTTCCTTCCCCTGTCGAGTCTCCTTGGAAGGAGATTCCCACCGAGCCGGCCGAGCCTGTCGGCGCCGAAGTGGCGGCCCCTCGACTGCGCATCGGGGATGAGGAACTCGAGTCGCACGACGCCGACGATCCCTTCGCCGCTTCCTGGTGGCGCCAACAGCGCCTGCGGCGAAAGGAGCGCCGTCGGCGCCGCGAACAAGAAGAGGACCAACGCGTCGATGAGATTCTCCGGCGCGTGCACCAGGTCGGACTCGAAGGGATCTCCCGCTCCGAGCGCGACCTGCTGATGCGCGTCAGTCAGCGCTGGCGCGAGCACCGCCGTCACGACCGGCAAGGGGAAAGCGGATAAACGTAAGACCCTGCAGCCTCCATCACCACCATCGCGAATCGGCGAAGCACCGCCTACGTAGGTCACGCTTTCCAGCCTGACAAGTAGGTTGGGCTTTCTTCCCCGACAATCGCCTCAGGTAGAACCCTACCCCACAAGGAGCGAACATGTTCTCTCTGACGCTCAGTCGCCTCGCCGCGGGGCACCTCTATTGAGGTGTGAGGTGTGTCGGCGCGGTTGGAGTGTTTGCCGGCCATCCGCTCAAGATTCTTCGACCGGTGGGGGCGGTCCAGCCGCACCCGTCCGGTCAGGATCGTGTTGTGACAGTCTAAAACCGCAACAGTGCTGCCATCGGCGGGTCAATGGCCTCGCCCAAGTCATGGAAGTGGACACGAGCTCCTTGAGCGACGGCTGTTTGAACGAGTTCGAAACCGATGTCGTCGACGCCGCGCGTCGAACTGCCACATTCGGGACACTGTTCGACCGGAGGATAGACCAAGCGTGCACATTGTTCGCAGGCACTTCCGGCATGCGCAAATGCGGGCGGCATCCAGACGTCTCCCAATCGACCTTCCCATGCCGCCTTGAGCACGGCGTCGACACCGAGGGCCTTCCGTTCCGGGGGCGCATCGTCGATGCGCTGTCGCAGTTTCGAGGCACGCTCGCGGAGTCGCTGCGTTTCAAACTCGACCATCCGATTCAAGATTTCCGATGTCGGTGTATCGACCGGCATTTCCCATGTGGCGACGACGCGATCGGCTACGTACTGATGCAAATGTGAACGAAACTGCGGTTCCAGTTCGCGCGGACAGCCGATCACCAATCCGTCGAACAACTCCCGCTGATACAATCGTAGCAATGCTTCGGCGACGCGAGCGAAATGCCGGTGGAAATAGACTACGTGCTTCCGCCGGTATTGGAGTTCTCGGAAAGGATCGGGGAACCGTACCTTGCCCGGAATCTCATCGACGATCGATGTCACTTCCTCCATTCTATGCTGCGAATACACAAAAAGACGCGCCTCGTCCTTGTCGGTCAAACAGAGAGCAAAACGGTCCCACTGCGCCAGAAGGAGTTCGAGGGGGAAGAGTACAAACCGCGATTCGACGAACATCATCGTCGGAAACCCCCATCCCACGGGGACGATCCACAGGTCGAGCGATTCCGGATCGGCGAAGACGGCAATGCCGGACACCCAACGCCTCCCTAAACGCTCGACTACTTCGGCTTCCGCCCGCTCGAGTGCTTTGGTCACTTTTTTGCGAACTGCCGGCGGATGGTCCAAGGTCTCGACCAGGACCCGCCACTGTTCAAACTGCCGCCGCGTGTTCTTTTCCAGTTGCCCGCCGGTGAGCCCATTGGCGGAACCATCGGCAGGAAGGTACAGGCTGAGCAACGGAGTCTCCTTTCCTTCCTGTCGGGAAAGTCGGTCCAACAAGGATCTGGAAACTGGGCCTTCTACCTCTGTAATCGTCTTCATCACTTGTCTCCCTCTTTCTCTCCGCCACTCCGCGTTTTGCGACCAATCCGAAGATGCGGCCGGATCTGGGATCGTTTCGACCACTACGTCACAACCGACCACTCGGACAAAACGGCTAGCAAATGTCGTACCCAAGTCATTTCCCCTCCAAAACACTCAACCCGAGCAATTGGCAGAAGCAGTGACGCTGCCCCAAGCAGGGCCCCAAAGCCCTTTGCCCTCCCTTTTCTCGCCCCAACCGCTCAAGTCAGTCCGCCGCCCTCGTCGATGGATGCGAAGGAACAAGCCGCGAGCCGGTCGGCCACTGCGCGCCGATCGCCGTGGCCGAGCTGCCAAACGATCGACCTGACACCCCAAGGACCTCGCCATGCAGACGATCCAACCCCAGTGGGAATACGCGGTGGAACACCCGAGTAACTTCGAGAAACTCGAGTCGGCCCTTCAGCAGCGAGGCAACGAGGGAT
>WFWZ01000130.1 GCA_015490875.1 Planctomycetaceae bacterium | reverse complement strand
GCTTTTCGAAGGTCTCCATGATCCGGGCGAAGTCGAGCAGCGAACGGCTCAGGCGGTCCACCTTGTAGACGACCACGCAGTCGATCTCACCGGCTTCGATGTCGGCCAGGAGCCGTTTGAGCGCCGGACGCTCCATGTTGCCGCCGGTGAACCCGCCGTCGTCGTAGCGGTCGGGCAAGCATTCCCAGCCCTCGTGAGCTTGGCTCTGGATGAACGCCTCGCCCGCTTCGCGTTGGGCATCGAGCGAATTGAATTCTTGTTCGAGGCCGTCCTCGGTCGACTTGCGAGTGTAGATGGCACAGCGGACCGCCGCTGGCAGCTTGCTCCTCGCAGCTCGGAAGCGACCATTACCTGAAACGGTTCGCGTCATCGGCTTCCTCCTTTCTTCCCCAGGCGGAAGAAGAGGAACCCGTTCGTGTGGGAACCGGTGATCTTCTTGGCCACCGCCGATAGCGACTTGTAGGTCTCCCCTTCGTACTCGAATCCGGAGGGCAGCACCTTGACGGACAGTGTTTCACCTTTGTAGACCCGTGTGATGATCGTGCCGGGGATCGGCAGACGCGGATCACCACCCGTGGGCAACCTGGCCGCTTTGATTTGCGGCGAGACGATTGAGGCGTCCGTCTCTTGTTTCGGCGGCCGGCGTCTGACATCAGCATCGTTGGCCAGTTCTTCGGCCCGTCGGCGGGCTCGTTCGGACAGATCGCCCTCGGCCAGCACCTGCATCCGGTAGATGATCCGTTTGATCAACCACTGTTTGTGCCGGCCGTTCGTCGTCTCGCCGAACACTTCGGCATACTTCCGTCGCAGGTCGTCAACCGACATGCGCCGCAGAGCGGCGAGTTCCTTCGCTACGTTCAACTCCATGCATCGTCCTCCTATTCCGAGACTCGGGACTGCGTCAACCAACACGCACACTGAGCCTCGTTTCCGGCGGAACCTCAAGGCCATCGGGCGAGGATTTCGGTAGATTCTTCTCGCCTTCTTTTGTCGTGGGGGCTGGCCGTTGCCGGAGCCGGAGGAAGCCGGTCGCCAGGATGGTGGCCACTTCGCGCAGTTGGTCGTCGGGCGACCGGCGCGCAGCGTCAGCGCAGTTCGACATCGGGGTTGCTTCCAAAGAGGTCGTCAGTCGCACGGGCCGCGCGTGCGAGCGACGTTTCGGGGGAGATGGAACACGCGGCCGTATGCTGTTAACCTACCGGAAGCGGATGCGAGTTGTCGGAAAAAGAAAGAGACCGCATCGTGTGTCCAGACAAAACGAATGGCGTCATCAACCTCGTCTTTGACAAGTTCTCGCCGTTCTGTTTTGCAAGATGGCGTCTTCGGAACGTCATGTTCGCGAAATCGAGCAAGCAGCTTTGCAGCAACAATCAGTGGCGAGAAGGGCTCACCGGACGACAGAATGCATAGCTTTATTCTTAAGAGCTTGTCTGCATTTTCAGCGCACCCAAGAATGCCACGAGTGCCTTGGATAGGTACTTTTGGCGGTGATGCACGACGGTCATGTTGCGACGGAGTGGCCACCCCTTAGCTCGAACGACCGCGAGACGCTTCTGCACAAGTTCTGACTCGACGGAGGCTTTGGACAACGCGGCGATTCCCAGCCCGGCAACTGCCAGACGCTTGATCGTGTCAGGTCACCAGAGGTCCATCAGCGTCTTGATGCTGACCTGATGCTCTTCGAACCAGCGTTCGACAAGGGCTCGGGAATCCGAGCCCGATTCGCGAAGGATGAAGTCTACTCCGTCTAGTTGGTCCGGCTTGATTGCTCTTTTCCTCGTCAGGGGGTGGTCTGGCGATGCCACCATCACAAGCTGATCGGGAATGTGGAGGCAAGCTGTGAGATCAGCTTCTTCCACTTGGGAACCGAGAACGGCGACATCAAGTTCGTTGCGGCGCAATCTCCTGACCAAGAGACAGCTTTGACCCGGTATCAGCTTCAAGTTCACTGCTGGATAGTGGTGACGGAATTGCGCCAGCGCATCGGGTATGAACGTGTTGGCGGCGGTTACGGTGGCCCCGATACGAAGTTCTCCTGAAACTCCTTGGCCGATGTCCCGTAGCCGCCTCTGCAACGTTTCGGCGTGTTGGAGAAGAAGTGGAGCATCGTCCAACAACATGCGACCGGCATCGGTCAGTAAGACCCGCTTGCCAAGCCGCTCGAAAAGTGGAACACCGAGCGACCGCTCCAGTTCTTGAATCTGTCGTGACACCGCTGATTGCGTGCGATGGACCTGCGGAGCCGCCTTGGTGAAGCTCTCCGTGCGTGCCACGGCGAGAAACGTTTCGAGTTGTTCGAGGTTCACGTTCCGGCCCTCTCGTCTATGCGATATTATCATGCATGCTATGAAAATAATTCGCTTGCATCATAATAGGGCATTGCCGATAATTCAAGATGAATCACCGACAACGTCCTCAAACCAAAGGAGCCGAGACCATGTTCACTGCAAGACTCGTAACGACTGCCGTTCTGTTGGCTGTTACAGGCGTCGGGGGATTTCTGGTTGGGAGCGGGACCAGAGACGACACGCCCAAGCCAGCGGTGCAAGCCGACAAATCGAAACCCGACGCTCTTCCACAAGACACTTCAAAGGACGAAACCCGACAGTCACCGATGCCGTGTCCCATAATGTCGGGAAAGACTCCCGGCCCACAGATGGGCGGCAAGATGATGGAGCAATGTCAGGCCATGATGAAGAAGATGGGTGGACCGGAGGAGATGATGAAAATGTGTCCCTGTCCGATGATGAAGAAAATGCAGGGCGACAAGGACAGCGAACCATCCAAAAAGCCTGTCCCAGCGAACAAGGACGCCGAAGGATCGGATACGAAAGAGTGAGCGTTGTGAGCCAAAGGGCAAAAATGAGCCGGTTCGGTTCGCATGAAGGAGATGGATACGATGCCAGAGACGCCAGAACACTTCCCTGATATAGTTCGGGAACGATTTGCAAAAGTTGCACGATCGCCCGATCAGGAAAGCAAGTTTCCTGTCGGGCCGGAAAGTGCCAAGAAACTTGGCTACGATGAGGGCGAGATTGACGATCTGCCGGCTTCGGTAACAGAGTCGTTCTGTGGCGTTGGCAATCCACTTAGCTTGGGTGAGCCTGCTGCTGGTCAGATTGTGTTAGACCTCGGCAGTGGTGCTGGTCTGGACAGCATCCTTGCTGCTCGCAGGGTCGGCCGGTCCGGAAAGGTGATTGGCGTCGATATGACTCAAGAGATGATCGACAAGGCCAGACAGAATGTCCATGTTCTCGGAATAACGAACGTAGAGTTTCGCCTTGGCAACATTGAAGCCCTACCGCTTGAGGACGCCAGCGTCGATGTGGTCATGACAAACGGTGTGTTCAACCTTTGCCCTGATAAGTCGAAAGTGTTGGCTGAGGTCTTCCGAGTACTACGGCCCGGTGGTCGCTTCCAAATGGCTGACATCCTCCTCCACGATGATGTAACACCCGAAGAAGTAGCAACCAAAGGATCGTGGTCCGACTGAATTGCCGGTGCGATCTGGGAGCGGTCGCTCCTCAAGATGCTGGC